>JAITBR010000090.1 GCA_031283485.1 Puniceicoccales bacterium
TGGGTGTTTGATCCACGTATTCGCAATAGTTCCGGAGAAATTCTCGACAAAAAGGGCGAAGTGTGGGATGGGCAAACGCTTGAGGATTGTGCGCTTTTTAAAGGGTTTAATCTTAAAACCATTAAAAAAGACTATGCGGAAAATTTGGGAGAAACATTTCTGCCAGAGAGAAAAGATTTGGAATCCGGAACCATGTCCTACGATTGGGCAAATGTGACAAGTCCAGTTACAACGACCCTTTCCGATAAGGACCAATTGGCGGTGGATTATTGCGTGCAATGGTACGGAAAAAACAGGCCAATGGGGGCAGATGATTTTCAGGTTGGGGCCGCAAGTCAACTCTCCATGAATTGGGGAGGACAGCCATTTATGCCACATGAACTTTCCGATGGTACGAAATGTTTTGAAAAAAATGACAATGGGCAAATTATTTTTTCGGATGCATTTTTAGAGCTGTTAGAAGATAATACTACGACACTTCAGGTTACGTGGTGTTCGAGCCTTCCTCCGGGTAACAATGGCACCAACAAACATAATTATTTTTATGTTTCTCAGTTCGCTGGTGCCACACTCGACAATCAGGTAGCAAATTCCACCCAATACAATTCATTTACAATCCAAAGTTTGAAAGATGCGGCTTTATTGCCATCTAGTAGCACAAGATATGACGATTATTGGCTAGTTCCATGCAAAAATCAAGATAACGGCGTTATCTTCGGAGGGGCCTATGTAAACGGTGTATTAAAACCCATTTACGACATCGTTGCTGGGGGTGATATCCCGGTTGGTAGTCGTATTTTGCTTAGCAACGATCAAACAGCCATCTGGCAAGATACGGTGCGTCTTTTTATGGACCAAGTAAATAGTGAAGTTTCGTCTCGTTCTTCCCTGCTACAAACATACTTACATCTTTCTCAGCAAGATTTGAATATGGCGAGCAGTTTGAATAAAACGGTCAATAGAATTTATTCGGAAACAGGGGCAAACATTCGCTAAGAAAGGGAAAACAATGGCATTCAGTCAGGAATTGGAAAATATTTATCAAAAAAATTGGAAAGCCCTCATGGAAAATGTGGGGAAAATCAAGGAGGACCTTAAAAAGAAATCAGTTCTTTCTCATGCCATTGAAATTGCTACCGAAGAAAAACAAAATGCTTACGCCCTCGGTTATCAATTTTATCAGCAACAAAAGTACGATAGGGCCATGATTATTTTCACCGCCCTTCATGCCGTTGATCCACTCAACAAAGAATTTTCCAAAGCCCATGCGGCTACCTTACAAATGCTTGGAAATTTTCCAGATGCGGCCATATCATTTCTTATGGCATACCTATTCAATCCGGAGGATTTGGAATTGGCCATGTGCGCTGGTCGATGCATGGTAGAAGCTAAGGAGTATGGTCAATCCTACTTCATTCTCAAAAATGTGCTCACATCACAAAAATTTCCCATGACAGATGAAAATAGGAAAGCCATGGAATCCATCAAAGAATTAATGGCTATGAGTAAAAAAAAGGCGGAAGAAATAGGCGCCTCCATTGATAAAGTACGGGCCAAGACGAAATCAGGTGCACCCGTTGGAACCACTACGGCTGCGCCAAGTGAGAAATAATTTATTGAATGAGAGGAAAATGAAATGAATAAGGACATGAGAGATTCCCATATTTACGAAATTGTTACGTCTTCGGTTGGTGCCTTTCGATTCCGTTATGATGCGGAAGGGAAAAGATTTATCTCCATCAAAAAAAATGGGGAAGATTTCGAAGACGCCTATCGCTTTTCAACAATAACCAATGATGTAACACCCGGTGTTGATGGATCTCTTACCGGTCCACTGGTAATCACGTTGGATGAAATGTACATATCCGGTTTCTCGATTTCCGTAATCGAAGAGCGAAAAATTAGCAAATTATTTGCTTCCCCTGTCAGCGTTGGTGGGACCGGACTCGTGTTGCCACCAGACTGTAAGATTTATAGTGAAAAATATGGTAACGATTCATCAAATGAATCGTTTGCAGGAAATCTGGAAATGATGGCCATTATGAATGATCCCGTTGCTACCATCTTATATACCACATTGGAGGGATTTTTTCCGGGAATGATAACCCTGGTGCAAAATGTGCGATCGTTGACCCGATGCCAATTATATGCGGATCGGATCATTATGCATGAACGTCAACAAAGGATGAAAGATGATGAAGATACGAACCGAGTTCTCGAAGAGCAGGCAAACTCAAAATTACTCATTTGGTTAAATTCTCCGTGGTCACGATTATTACTTTTTGTTTCCACATTACTCATTGTTGTTGCCGTTATTGTAAGCACCGTATTGACTGGTGGAACCGCCCTTGCGATTATCCTTCCCATTATTTTGGGCGGCCTTGGTCTAGTCGGTGCTGGAGCTTATTGCGCTGTTACGATTGTCAATTACATCAGTGATGATCAACGTATGAAAAAATTAATGGAAGAACGTGGATATTATGATGGCAGGATGAGCAAAGTTGTTATGGAGTTGTGTGATAAATTTCGCGAAGCACTTTTAACCCTTTTCATTGTAACGCTCGTGGTCACAGTGATTAGTGTTGCTTTGTCGTTTACGGGAGGTGGAGCACAATTCAAGTCGGCCGTGGATACCGTTTCACATCAAATGGCCAAAGAACTTGTCAAAAAGCTAGAAGGCGAAGGGATCATTAAAACCGAGGAAGAAGCCGTGAAAGAAGTGGCGAAACAAGCAACGGTGAAAGTTATTGTACAGGTCATTACACAAAGAGTATTACTTTCAGCATCGACGGCAAATGGCGGACTTCTTATCGCAAGTTCCATCATTCGTGAAGCAGTGGCAGAAGTTGAATTCTTTATGGCCAACGTTAAAGCTCGCACGGATGAATGGGGAGCGTTTTCTAAATTATTTAAGGAAATGACAAAGCGTATGGAAGATAGTCTCAAAAATCTTCAGGCCATCGTTGAAGATTTGATGCGAATGCAGTCAGATATTATCAAAATGTTGGGCGAAGGATCGCAAACAGTTACACGCAATTTTGTGGGCGTATAACGGATAGAAAGGTTCATATTATGTCAAGTGTAAGTGGATTGCCAGGACAACAAAACCAAGAAATTCCTCCGGAAGATCCCGCTTCCGATGACTCTGAGGTAGTAAATACGGTCGTATTATCCGGCGGAATGGGCGCGTTTCTCGCACACTTGTACGTCAAATTTGATCTTGTCGGTATTGATTTTGATACAT
>JAITBR010000012.1 GCA_031283485.1 Puniceicoccales bacterium
CAATATAAGGCATCGTGTATTATCAAAGGCTACAGCTGATCACCTGCGAAATATACTCAACAATCCATATTACGGCAAATTGAAATGCAACATGGCATATTGCGGGAAAACTGGTACAACCCAAAAAATTATCAATGGCAAATACTCCCACAACAGGCACGTCGGGTCATTCAGTGGATTTTTTCCGGCGGATCATCCGAGAATTGTTATAACGGTCGTTGTTGACGATGCCCATGTTAAATCCGGTCTCGCGTGGGGAAGAGTTGTCGCTTGGCCAGCCTTTAAGTCTCTGGCCGAAAAAATTTACCAATATCTTGATTTGTGAATATTTTTATTAAACTTTGGTCGTGGGAATGATTCATGATACTGCAGTAATTGGCAAAGGTGCAAAAATTGGACCTAATACCACCGTGGGTGCCTATGCACTGATTGAAGATGGAGTAGAAATTGGCAGCGGCGCTAAAATCAGAAATCATGCTGTGGTCCGTTCGGGGACCATCATAGGGGATGAAGTTGTGATCGACAGCTTCGCCGTGGTAGGCGGCGAGCCGCAGGATATGTCGTTCGACTGGAACGAAAAAAGTGGCGTCGTGGTTGGGTGTGGCACGATCATACGCGAACACGCAACCGTCCATAGGGCAACCGTCAAAAATGAAAATACGATTATTGGGCAAAATTGTTTATTGATGGCTTGCTCACATGTTGCTCACGATTGTGTGATTGGTTCCGGTGTTATTCTCGCAAACTGTGCCCTACTCGGTGGATTTGTTTCCGCCGGTAATCATTGCTTTATTGGCGGTGGAGCATCCATGCATCAGCGCACCCGAGTCGGCGAATATACCATTTTAGGGGGCTATTCTGCCTCATCGATGGATTTGCCTCCGTATGTAATATCCGCCGATCGCTCGAGTGTGGTTGGATTAAATTTAGTCGGGCTGCGGCGTGGTGGTTTTAGCAAATGTGCGGTGGAAGAGATAAAGAAATGCTTTGTTGAAATATACAGCACCCATGGAAAGTATAGCGAACGTGCCAGTGCACTGCTAAATTCCGGCAAATTCCACTCACTCGAAGCGAAAAAGTTTTTGGAATTTTTTACAACTTCATCGAGAGGCATAGCCCCCCTGCGCACCAGACATACGCGAAATAGAAATCAGTTTCCCGAATTTGTTTCCGTAGCAGGCTGCTCCATATAAATTTTGATATAAGCCCTATCTCTGAGCTTCTGCAACCAACGAATGCGTGCTTCATCCTGATATTGCAGAAAAAGATCGTTCTCTATATTCTGGCTAACTTCTTCGAGTATCAGCTGCTTCGGGGGACGTTCCAAAGCTATAAAAAAGACGCAGAGCATGCCATTCAGCGCCACTTCTCCGCTGTATTCTCCAACTTCGATATTCTCAATTGCTTGTGATATTTCACTTCTGAGATCCCCGCGGGATACATATCCTATGTTGTAGGCACCCACGTTATCACTATACTTTTTTGCAACTTCATAAAAATCACCGCCATTTGACAGTTCACTGTAAACTACTCGAAGCTTAGCGCGTCCTTCGTTATCGTCATTTAGAACTATCTGCTTCAAATCAATCTCGCCATTGTAGAAGAACTCAGACATGTGAGAATCGTAGTATTCTTTGATTTTTGCCGGACTAACTTCCACCTGCGATGCTCGAAGTTCACGAGCCATAAAACCGACGATCGCACGCTCTTTTACATCTTTCTTAAATTCCCTAACAGATTTCCCATATTCTCTGAGAAATTTCGACAATTCCAATCTCTTGCCACCGAAAACATTTGTTAGATAATTTTCATATTCCTTCTTCTCGTATGCTTCGGAAAACCTACCTCCACGCTCAAAAAACGCATCCACTATCAATTTTCTATTAATTATACCATTCAGCACATCCAATTCTGCGGCACGCAGCCGCCTCTGAAAATCCTCCTGACTGCTCGATTCCATTTGAATTTGCTGCAACATTGGGGCAACATCAAGCCTTATACGTTCCATCGTTATAATTTGATTATTTACGATGGCGGCGATTCCGTTGTAATACGCCGATTCCTCAAAATTTTGTGGCAACCTCAAATTTTCATCGGCTGAAACCTCACCGTTACCATTCAGTTCCGCTTTGGCAACAAACGGCAATAGAGAAAATGTTCCTAAGTATAAAATCACTAATCGTGAAAAAATTTTCATGGCATGGTAAATTCCTTTGCTACTTATTTTCACATGAGAATTCAAGCTTTTTTATCTTTGCACAGTGAGATATCGCTTCTTGACAAATTGTAACTTTCATTCCCTATCATTTTCGACATGCGAGAAATCCTCAAAATCCTATACCTTGGAGATGTTGTTGGAAGGCCAGCGAGAAAATTTCTCGGCGAAAGGCTACCCCATGTGCGCGAAATTAACGGCATCGATCTCGTGATTGCGAACGGGGAAAATGCCACTTCCGGAGCGGGCATAAATTTGAAAGCAATTCGAGAACTAAATTCCTCCGGGATTGACATAATTACCCTGGGAGATCACGCTTTGGATCGCGATTTTTGCGGTGAGTCAAAAACATCTCACGACTTCAGTAATGTTTGCGTTCCCTGCAACCTTGAAAGCAAGATTAATTGCTCGGATTTTGTCATTCGCGAAAGCGGCGGCATAAAATTTGGCGTGTGCGTTGTTTTGGGACGACAGTTCATGAAGTTGCAGGCCTCCTGCCCTTTTAAAAAATTCGACGAAATGCTTGCCCGGTATGGAATTTTCGTTGATATTTTTGCCCTTGAAATCCACGCGGAAGCGACTTCGGAAAAGATTGCTTGCGGATGGTATGTGGACGGAAGGGCCGGATTGGTCATTGGCTCACATACCCATGTTCAGACCGCAGATGAGCGCATTTTGCCCAATGGAACGGCCTATATTACTGATTTGGGAATGTGTGGTGCCCACAAATCGGTGATCGGCCGAGATATTCACACCGTACTTGAAAATTTCATAGGCGGGACCAAGAGTAGGCTGGTAATTGCTGATGAAGATCTACGTCTGAACGGGTGCATCATTGACTTTGATCGTTCGAGTAAGCGTGCCATAAAGATTTCCAGATTTGTTCATGTGGCTTAAATTACCAGCTTTCGTTGATTAAATCATACTTTTAGCTTGAAATCATGAGTGGGTTTTGGATACAAGCATGGGGATGTGTGCATACCAACCTTTGCTCGGCTTTCGCGATTTTTATCCGGATGATCAAAGAATTTTGAACTACATGTTCGATACGATTCGAAAAACCGCTCTAACATTCGGTTTTGAGGAATACAGCTCGCCGGTGCTAGAGCCCATCGAGTTGTTGACCGCTAAATCCGGGAGCGAAATTGTTGAACAACTGTTCAATTTTATGGATAAAGGCGGCAGGCATGTGGCCCTGCGCCCTGAAATGACGCCGGTCGTTGCACGCATGGTTGGGCAAAGGATAAATGCGATGAAAAAGCCGATAAAATGGTTCAATATCGCTGAAAATTTTCGCTATGAACGGCCACAAAAGGGAAGATTGCGTTCATTTTTTCAATTTAATATCGATATTTTTGGTGAAAGTGATTACCGAGCTGATGCGGAAATAATTTTATTGACGATTGCAATAATGCGAAATTTTGGCCTGTGTGATTTTATTGTCAGGTTGAGTGATCGCCATCTGTGGTCTCTGTTTTTATCTGCAACTGGCGTTAAAGAGTGTGACATTGGTAACATTTTGTGTGTGATTGATAAAATTGATCGTGAAGGAGAAGAAAAAACTTCCGCAGCCTTGAGGGGAATTTATCCTAACCTCAATTCTCTCTACGATTTTATTGTTGAGTTCAAATCCGTGCGATCCGTTGGAGCGCTGATTGAATTTTTCAAAACTCATAATTTGTTTGAGTTTAGCGGCATATCCGAACGCATTGATGATCTGTCTGCCCTGATCGGCGTACTTACCGATGCGGGTGTCGATAAATACGTCTCCATCGACTTTGGAATTGTGCGTGGATTAGCGTATTACACAGGCTTCGTCTTTGAATTCTTCGACAGCGGTTTATCCTCTCGGGCACTTGCCGGTGGTGGAAGATATGATTCACTAACTGAAAAACTTGGCTATTGCAGCATACCCGCCGTTGGGCTGGCCATAGGTGACGTTACCTTGTGTGACCTTCTAATGGAAAAAAAATTACTCCCACATCTTGAAAAAGTGATGAATTGTTTCCTTATATTCGATGAAATTTCCAGGGAATATGCGTTGAAATTAGCTAATAAATTACGCCATCGCTGGTTCTCGGTAGAGTACTGTCTCCACAACATCTCCTTTAGCAAACAATTTAAATTGGCCGCACAGAGTGGAGCTAAATTCGCCCTTATATGTGGCGAGACTGAATACGCCGACGGTGTGATAAAAGTAAAAAATTTGTTCTCAGGGGACGAAAGCACGGTTACAGAAGCAGATGTTTCGGAAATTTTAAAGCATGATTGACACCGAATTCCTGTGGCAACAATTGAAAACAGTCATTGATCCCGAGATCTTCGTTAACATAGTCGACTTGGGCTTAGTGTATGCTATCAATGTCTCAGGCGAGCCGGAAAGCTGTGCCGTCACCGTTGATGTTACGCTGACTTCACCGGGATGTCCCTTAGCTGATACGATTATAAGAGAAGTGGAAAAATCTCTGTTGGCCGTCAGCTGGTGCAAAAGTGTCAAGGTCAATCTCGTTTTTGATCCGCCGTGGAACAAAAATATGATAACTGAGGCGGGACTTATGGAGTTAGGTTTAATTTAATCTTGATAATTTGGATCCGGGAGTTTACTATGGAGCGTTTTGCATAGGAGAAGTTATGTCAAGTAGAAACAAAATGGAAAGTGCGCTTAGCAATTTGGCTTCTAGGCTGCGCTTGGACTCGCTAAGTTTGAATGATAGAAACGAATGCTATCTGATGTTCGATCAAAAATTTCATGTTCGCTGTGTGTTTTTGGAAAATGAGGACGAATGTCTGCTGTATTCGGCCGTTGGAAAACTGGAAAAAAATTCCGTTGACGCGTATAGTAAGATCTTGGGAGATAATTTCTTTTGGGTTGGCACAGCCGGTGCAAAACTTATTCTCGAACCGGGTGCTGGAAAGGAAGATAATTTGAGTTTGGTTGAGTATGTCCCGATGTCTATGTTCGACGAGGAACGCTTGTACGAACGCATGGAAGATTTTGTAAATGCAGTAGAATACTGGAGCACGGAATATCCGAAACTGCAGCAAGGCGGCGGAGTGCCTGCGCCATCTGCTTCCGCATCCTCCTCTGGTAATACGGGAATGTTCAGAGCATAGGCCTCATGTGCGCATTGGTCAATTCTTGGCTGGGGGGGTTAAAAAATGCGCCTCAGCTAGATACAAATCGCTTATTACTGCGGGCAATGCATGCCGGCGATGTTTCTGAAATTCAGTATCACATAAACATAAAGGCGGTGTGCTATAACTTGGCATATACCCCGCATCCGTACACCATGGAAATGGCAGAAAATTGGATGCGTAATATAAATTATTGCATGGAACACGGAACGTGTTGCTATTGGTCAGTGTGCGACCGCATTACGGACGAGTTCATTGGTTCAATTGGGGTAAGTATCTTCAGAGAACAGGACGGCGGAGAATTACATTACTGGGTGGGCGAAAAATTTTGGAATAAAGGATACTGCACCGAAGCGGCAAAGCGCGTGGTGGAGTACATTTTCGAAGATTTAAAGCTACACCGCCTGCAAATTACCCACAGAAAAGGAAATGTAGCCTCCAAGAAAGTCATTGGAAAATGTGGTTTTGTGTTCGAGGGAGATTTTCGCGATGAATTAAAGCGCTTTGGCGTCTATGAAAATGTTATGCATTACAGTATGTTGGCCGATGAATTTTTTGAGTTGAAAGAGGCGAAAGTATTCGATTAACGTGTAACCTCTTCGTCCCCATGAAAATTCTTCACAAATATGTACTGATCGAGTGGCTATGTGCGTTTTCGACTTTGATATTGCTCACGTCTGGGCTACTTATTGCGGAAGACATCTACAAAAATCTCCACGATTTCATTCGGAGTGATGCACTAATTTCGCAAATTTTTCACTATTATTTCTGGTTGCTAGTCCGAATATGCCCGATCATTATCCCGGTATCATTTTTTTTATCGCTGCTATTTTCACTCGGCAAGTTGCACTGCAATAATGAACTAACTTCCATACGAACAGTCGGACTGAATATTTTTCAGATTACGATGCCACTATGGGTCGTCGGGGGAATTCTGTCAATTGTCAGCCTATTTTTCAATATGCACTTGTCATCCATCGCATCCCAAAAGACACAAGATCTTTGCCTAAGTATGAAAGCATATAATATCGAACACAACTTAGCATTTCACAATGAACGAGACAGCAGAATATGGTTTATTGGAGAACTTAATCGGCAAACGTCGAGTGGTAGTTGGGCTATGATTTGCCTCTACGATGGCAACGGAAACGAATCAGAACGTATGTTCGCCAAGACTTTCTTCCATCAAAACAATATTTGGAGCTTTCGCAATGGCTTCACTACGATTTTCAACGAGGAAACGCACCGTCCAAGTATGATTGTCAAATTTGACGAATTAGAACGTGCGTATGACGAGTCCCCCAAATTATTCCTGTCCACTGCGAAGCAGATGAAAAATCTCTCATTTGCAGAGCTTTGTAAAATTTTATCATTCTCTGGAGATTCGCGAAGCTTTATCGGATGCCGCGTAAGACTATACGATTCAATCGCTTCCGCACTATCTTGCCTGCTGATAACATTTGTCAC
Organism: Puniceicoccales bacterium; assembly: GCA_031283485.1. Next base: position 6,818 of record JAITBR010000012.1, read on the forward strand.
AATTCCATTTTCAACAATCGGCGTCAGGCAAAACCCAATGATTGGTGTGGCGAAAGCTTGCGCGGCGTTGTTCATATTTTACTTAATTTCGAACGTGTGCAATATCCTCAGCTCAAACGAAATTCTACCAATTCCCTTGGCCATTTGCCTACCGTATGCCACCGTTTTATTACCAGCATATCCACTCTATAAAAAATGTATCTGATGTCCATCTTACATGTGATAGATTTCGAAGGTACTCGCGCCACGGGCATAGTAGAATACGGCATCGCAACTATCATTGGCAGTAAAATCGTGGGAACACATGCTGCCGAATGCATCGAAAATTTCAACGAACATCTCGATATATTTATAAAGCTTCGCCGCAGTGGAGCATTTGTGGGGCACAATGCCAGCGTCGAAGATGGCATGTTAAGGCACTATGCTCCTTCTCCTGGATTTGTTAAAAAATATTCAAGCTCAAATGAAATCGTCGCTACCTGGGGACCTTGGATAGATACTAAAATGCTATACAGAACTTTTTGGAGTAATTTGTCAAAGTATTCCATTAGAGGA
>JAITBR010000027.1 GCA_031283485.1 Puniceicoccales bacterium
TGCTTGAGGAAAACAGCAAACTGGCAGCCGCTATAAACAAGTTGAGCCAAATGGTGAAATGAACAGAGGAAGTCTTTTCTAAAGGCAACGTCGACGCATTGGGATATGCAACCCGGCGAAGCAGCTTTAGCAGCATTGTTCTCTCCATTCAGACAGTGTGAAACTTCCACGTGCGTAATTCACGCTGCGATAAATGCCGAGGGGCGCAATCATCCGGAGCGGTTAGTTACGATGTTAGGGCAGGTATTGTCCGAAGGAAAGTGTAATACTCCCTCCGGGTATTTAATGCGTGTTCCTCCTACTGAAGGAAACGGATATATTACCATTGACCAGAGCGGTACATGTAAAAGAAATCTCCTTTACATATGTCGAAAAGACGGCCAACAAGTAACAGACGATGAACAGATACGGGCGTGGAAAGAGGCAGGCATACAATTTGATAAAACCAAGCCAGACTTATTGCACTTGCCCGTGCATAATTTGCACGATGTACTTTTGGTGAGCATTGTTCAAGCAATACTCAACAATCCCAATAATATTGCTTCGTCAAGAGATTTTGGAGTGTTGTATCTTTATACCGGTTATACCGGAGATAAATCATCGGCTAGCGAGCCACATCTGGATAGTGTAAATGCAGGTACATGTGAAGACGAAGCTAATAAAAGCACAGCAAGCGCATTTGAGCGTGATTTTAACCTGCTGCACCTGCTGCAAAGGCAAGCTGAAACGCAAAAACAAAACGGCATGCGTTATATGCCTATAGTTACTCACTCCGTTACACATGGTGGTCATATGGGAAACATAGACATTGAAGCACTACTAGCCTTGAATCTCGGTAAAATGAACAACGGCGATGTTTATCCAATTGGCGATCGAAATTGGATGAAAGGTGTTAATGTACGTCTCTTGGCCGTTAAAAAAGAAAACGATACTTACAAATTTGTAACAGTTTCGCAAGATGCGCGCGGCAAAATTGTTAACACCGGTGACGACGAACACATCTGTGAAATTGAAGTAGTGGATTTAACCAAAATTCGGAGAATACCAGAAGAAGAATTAGCGCAACTTGAGGCACAAACATCAGGAAAAAATTAATGAAATTTGCAGTACCGATAGGCGTTTAAAATTTTCTTGCAAACCTCATTTTGGAATCTCATACTCAGCAGCGCGTTTGAGTGGCATGGTATTCAAAATGGGGGAGCAATGACATCTGTAATTGGTGTAAAGACAAGTAATCTACCGCAGTCCAGCGAATCAGTAAGTTTCGGCGTGGTACAAAGTTTGAAAAGTAGCGGCTCGCTCCGTCAGGAAGTCTCGCATGCGGTAGATAGGAAGGATTTGGCCACTAGAGAAGCCATGTTAACCAGGGTTTACCGATCAATTAATGGCCTCTTTGTTTCATGTAAAGAATTTGGCGTTTATGCCTGTGAAACAATTAAATTGCTTGTGCAACGATCAGTGACACCATTGGCATTCGCCGCTGTACTGGCTTGCATACCTGGGATGCCGATCCTAGGGGCGATGAATTTTTCAAAATTTAGCGCTCACTTACTCACTTGCACACTGGGAAGCCTCGCGAATACGATATTAAATCGGGTTACATCGGGTAAATTTGATATCTATGTCCACGAGACTTTGAAATTTTCAGTGAAAATCGTAAAAAATGCCATAATTCCGGTGGCACTATCCGCTGTATTGCTTTCCCGATTCGGATTTAATCTGAACTTGAGGCCTGACTTGTTTGCGAGGGCTGGTCTTTCGAATTTGGTTGCTAAATTGGCAACATCCTACGTCGCCAAATTCACTATAATGGCCTCCATAGGCACTCTTATAAATGCAATTTCAGGTTTAATAAACACATCTGTCTCGGGTGTGGCAAAATTTGGCGCACATGCCTATTCGATGGTTAAGCTGGTGGCAATACAAACATTTCCGTTGGTGGCAGTTACCATTCCGATACTTTTAAATTGCCTTGGCTTATCTTCCGGAGGTATCGCAGCGTTAATATCAGGGATAAATCTTGCCCTTTGTGCCACTGATAAATTTACCAATCTAAAGGGAATTGGCCAATTTTCACTCCGTGCTTTTCAAGCTGCACTAACCATATTTGAAATACCATTCAGATTAGTTTATCTGCTTCTGCATGCAAAAGATTTTAACGATGCGATTAAAATAGTAAAATCCGAACTAATATCGATTCCAGCCAATAAATTGCGGATACTGCAGAAGCCGCAAATTCAATTTCAAGGTTTCGATGATGCTGGGCTCAACGAGAGTGAGATGAATGATGTTAAAGTTGCTCTCGCCATTGCAGGTGAAGCGAGAGGAAGATCTGAAGGAAATCCAGCAAGATTGAGAGAAGCATTGATGAAACGAGGTCTAGTTTTGATCGATTCAACCACAATTCCGGGTGGCATCCCAGAACCTGACTTGGCTGCCATGACGAAATTTTTAGATAGGCTTAGATTAAACGATGGAAAGTTCAGGTTCGAAAATGGGGCGATTAGAACGCAGTCTGGCATGCAAGCAACCATAGCCTATGACAAAACGGCAAGATTTGTGCGCATTTTTTACCATGGTACAGATTTTGAACCAACCTCTAGGGGTGCAAAAACGATACTTGCTGACATTAGAATTGTTTCCAGCCCAAATGTGGCAGAAGAGATGGTGAATGACGCAATTCAGTTGGCACAGTTCGCAGTGGAATCATTTGGCGATATGTGTAGAGTAATTGGACATTCTCTGGGAGGGGGAATATGTCAGATAGTATCTGCGCGCACTTGGATCAGGGGAATTTCAATCAATCCAGCGCCGGTTAACGAGGATTTTTTTGCGGAATCGGAAATGGAAGAATTGGAATTTGCTCGAAGAACGGGCGTACAAATATCGCTAGATAACGATCCGCTAAGTAATGCAATACTAATGCGCAACGGCGGCGCTGTGAATCTGTTCGGAAGAAAGATAAACCTGCCATTCAGTGGTCGTGGTAATTCACACATGGCAGAGGTAGTGTTGGAGGCTTCAGAGCAAACAGAGGTTCAGGATAGGCACAGGGCAATGATTGATGTTGAAAGGCTACCAAATTTACGCGAAAAAGTTTCAATGTATGATAGAATAATGACGGAGGCAGCACGCGAGCTAAACGGGTTAAATGATCAGCATTTTTTTCCTGAATTAAAGGGGAAAGCACGAAATAAGCGTAAAACCGAGCTTAGGAAAAAAATCAATGAAGCTGAAGAAGCAATGTCTTCAACCTTGCATGAAATCGGGAAAATAGAGACCAAGGCAGCAAAAGCCATGAATGAGACACGAGAGGCCCTAAGGAGGACGGAACAATTTATGGCATGGACTGATCCCGCTTAAAGAACAGATAAATTAACTAAATTTACTCCTAATCCTTTCCATCCTAAGGCGATATACAAAGCTGAGCTTTGCCTTATTTTTTCACAAATATTGGATCGATTTCCTTGAGAAAAACACTTCTATCGATTATCACTTCAGCGATATCTTCCCGCCCGGGAACGTTGTACATTATATCCAGCATAAGCGCTTCTAATGCCGATCTCAGAGCACGGGCACCTGTTTTCATCTTTAGTGCATATTCAACAATTTCGTCAATTGCATCATCCATAATGGTGAGCTTGATGCCATCCATAGCTAGGAGTTTAGCATACTGCTTAATTATCGCATTCTTTATGGACAGGAGTATGTCCTTTAGGTCCCTATTTGTCAAACTATCAAGGACTGCCACCGCCGGCAATCTACCAACAAACTCCGGTATCAGTCCGAATTTGATCAAGTCCTCCGCCTGCAAAGCATGGAGGACATTTTCTAATTTTTCCCCAAACTCACCATTATTTTCAACATTGAATCCGAGAAGCTTTTTCCCAATGCGTTCCTTCACAATTTTGTCCAAATCATTAAATGCACCTCCGCAAATGAAAAGGATGTTACGCGTATTAACTTTTATGTACTCCTGTTCCGGATGTTTGCGTCCTCCCTTCGGAGGAACATTGCAAATTGTTCCTTCGAGCATCTTCAATAATGCTTGTTGTACACCTTCTCCGGAAACATCCCGTGAAATTGAAACGTTGTCTGTCGTACGCCCAATTTTGTCAATTTCATCGACATAAATGATACCACATTCGGCTTTTTTAACGTCATAATCCGCCGCTTGTATCAAGCGCAAAATAATATTTTCCACATCTTCACCAACGTAGCCTGCTTCCGTTAAAGTCGTTGCATCAGCAATCGCAAAAGGAACATCGAGTGCCTTGGCGAGAGTTCTAGCGAGGAGCGTTTTGCCGCAACCAGTCGGACCAACGAGAAGGATATTGCTCTTTTCCACTTCCACATCACGCAGCTCGCAGGGAATTTCGCATTTGCAATGGGTTTCGGCTACACCTTCGCTTAGCAGACGTTTATAGTGGTTGTAAACTGCAACGGATAGTGTTTTTTTAGCAATTTCCTGGCCGATGATGTATTCATCAAGCACTATTTTAATTTCAGTCGGACTTCCACATTCAAACTTGAATGGCTCACCTTGCCGCTGCGAATCAATAACCTTTAGTTCCGCGTCATCGGCCGGCTCTCCGCGTCGCATATCTTCTGGAAACTCCTTGGAAAGCGCATCCATGCACATCGCCACGCAACGGTCACATATAAAGACACCACCGTCACCGGCTATGAGTCTTTTAACTTCAAGCTGTGAACGACCACAAAATGAACATTTGTTAAGTTTTGCCATTGAACAAACGGACATCAAACGGGGAATGGGTATGCTGTCAAAAGATTTTTCCAATAAGTTTTGAAAATGCATCAATTTTTGATAAATTTTAACCGATGGTCACTGGTTGTATAAAAGTTACACTCAATGGAAAATCTTTTGAATTCGCAGAAAAAATTTCTTTACTTAACGCATTGATCCACGCTAAAATTGAATTGCCTTCCCCATGCTATCACGATCACTTGCCACGCACCTGCCATTGCGGATTGTGCGTCATTGGGCTAAGAGAGGGCGAAAATTTTCCCTGGAAAATTGAGCTAGCTTGCATACGTACAATCGAGGATGGCATGGAAGTTGACACGGAATATCCGCAGGCTGCAAAACTAAGGCGGGCAATAATTAATGCCTATTTACTAAAACATCCGCTGGACTGTTCGCTTTGTGACAAAATGGGGGGATGTTTTCTGCATAAATTTGCATTGCATACGAATTTTCGCGGCTTTACCCGTATTATCGGGAAACAATATTCACAAAGAAACCTAAGACCTTTAGGTGCAAAAATTGCAATAGATGATGATAAATGCATTCTTTGCGGACGGTGTCTGAAATTTTGCA
>JAITBR010000035.1 GCA_031283485.1 Puniceicoccales bacterium
CCTTTTCGGCATCGGATAACTCGTGCTGCAAAACACACCGAGTAGCCTCAATAATCAATTCCTTGACTTCACTCTTCAATCCAGAAAACATAATTCTACGCTCATTGGCGATATCTGCTCGAGCCTTGGCAACCATGTTTTCCACAGTTTTTTTACCCTCCACACGCTGCCTGTCGGATACTTCGGCGGCGAGATTTTTCGCGGAATTAACAATGTCATTGGCTTGTGAATTTGCTTCGGAGATTATTTCCGAGCGGGCCGCTTCGATATTACCCAACTCAATTTCCATCTTTTTTGCATACTCCAAGCCATCGGAGATTCGTTTATTGCGCTCTTCGACTACCCGCAAGACATTTCGAAACCCAAATCTATAGAGAAGGTATGCAACCAGCACGAAATTTACCATTTGCATACACAACAATGGCACATTGATCCAAATTTGTCGAGAAGAATGACGAATCCGCCGCTGCTCATTTCCGGGTGCATGATTTAAGCCAAGAATAGTACGTAAAAAGTGATAGCTTCCGCTAGCGCCATGCCCAGGATCGATTGCACAAGCACTTTGCCGGCCGCCCCCGGATTGCGTCCCACCGCTTCAACCGCCCGTGCTCCAATCATCGCCACACCCAATCCGGATATGAAACAACCGGCTGTTTGCACCAGTCCGGTACAAATATTTCCAGTAAGCTCTGCCAAGATTCCAAACATATTAATTCCTTTTTTCGTTAAGTTGTTATCGGCTTGGGTTCGTGTTCTTCGCCCTCATTGCTGATTAACCCGATATACACTGACACAAGCAGCGTGAACACCGATGCCTGTATAATTCCGACTAAAAATTCGAGTAGATAGAATGGTAACGGAATCATGAATGATACGTAGCGCACAATGGAACAGTTCCGTAAGCTTTCACTCAGATCCAGCATGCGATGAAGTAAATTTTCGCCACCGAACGCATTTCCATACAACCTAAATGATAGGGATACAACACGAAATAATATCGACATGCATTCGATCAATCCGACGGCAAGAAAAATCAGAAACAGAAGGAAATATATGACGGTGGGGATTCCACCTTTTTCGGCTTTGTTGCCAAATATTTCATGAAAAACAGCACGCGGCCCAGAATACCTGAAAGTTAGGTATGCCCATCCGAAAAGAGAGACTAAGGCCAGCGCCAGCGTCGTATTGAGGTCAGAATTTGCCGGTCTAATCAAAAATTTTGTAGTCTCGCCATCCATTATAGCAATGGAACCAACTCCAGGGAGAAGTCCGCTGACGTTGTTAACTAATATGAAGAAAAAAAATCCGATTAGCATCGGAAACGCGTACTTAAACATGCGTTTGCCGACAATTGGTTCCACCAGTGATTTCAATGTCGACAACATTCCCTCCAAAACAGCCTGCCTTCGCGTTGGAACGAGCCGAGGCCCACCTCTGAGCATAAGCCCAATTGCTGCCACTATCAGCAACGATATTATCCAGCCAGTTAACACCGTATCCGTTACACTTTGGCCGGCGAAAGTAAATACCTCTTCTCCCGCCATCGATATTCTGTCGCTTGAATTCGCGCACAAACGGCCGAACGGTAGGGAGAAAGTCAAAATCGCCGATGTGTACACAAAATACCTAACTGTAGAATTTGCCAACCTCACAATGGGGAGTCATGGTAAACGAATGGGGACTACAAGTCAATAAAAACTGCATGCAACTACTCGCAATTTGGCCTTGCAACGGTATTTTCGTAGGGAATGCCATGGAAATCTTCGTCGGCACGCTGCCCAATGAACGAATTAATTGCAGCGAACATTTCGTTTTTGCTGGTGGCATGGCGGATGTGGCGCAGAAATTCACCCTGCCGATCTACGCACTGTCCAATGAAATTAAAATATTTTTTTAGGTGTCCCACTTGTTTTTTTTCGTTAGAGAAAGTCTTTTCAACGGCATCCACAAGCCGCAATATGTGTACATGAATGTCTCGAAATTTTGGAATAAAACACATCATACCCGCTCGCAATTCGCGAATTTGTCTAAAAATAAATGGGTTTCTAATTGCGGCTCTACCAATCATCACTCCATCGCAGTGCGTTTGTTTGACAACATCACAGGCCTGTTGTGCGGAATTTATGTCTCCATTGGCAAACACCTTGCATTTGAGCATAGCTTTAGCTGCTTTAACGCAATCAAAGTCTACCCTTTCACGGTACAGGGCGCGTACCGTACGGGCGTGTACGGTGACATGAGACAGGTCATGCCGCATTAAGGTGTTAATAATTTGCTCGAACATGTCATCATCTTCAAACCCGGTCCTAATTTTAACCGATAGAGGAAGTTGAATGTTTTTTTTCACTTCGGAAAGAATTTTGTCCATTACCCATGGTTTCTCCAGTAAAGCACCTCCAACGCCTTTTCTGTGAATTTTCGGCATTGGACATCCGAAATTAAAGTCAATTCCTTGAATATCGTAGCGGGAAAGCAGCTCTACGACCCTAATCAATTCAACCGGTTCTCGCCCGAGTAGTTGGACAAAAATTGGGCATGTACTTTTCCGGTTAACTAGAATTTCTTCAATATTTCTTTCAATGGTGGAGCTTACGTGTACGCGTAAAAATTCTGTAACATACAGATCCGGTTCGCCGCAGTGTAGGAATAGATCGCAGAATGCTCGTGTCGTCACGTTACGCATGGGAGCAAGTGCAGTTATCGTGCCATTTTGTTTCGGAATCATTGCAAAAATCTTGAAACTTGTTTCCAATTTGAAATACTAATCCGTGATGTTTCGTTCACTACTCTTTATTTTGCTGATGGTATGCTGCCGACAGCTAGTATATTGCTTACCACATAACAATACAATTTCGCGCCGTTCGACTCCGTCGTCTGCGAAAAACGGCGTTAGTATTGTAAATGTCAATGTTGAACGGCATGAACACGATGATTTCGTGCGAATAGCTGAACATTTTAATGGTGGAGTGGAATACAGAGGGCGACGTTGCATTATGCGCGATAACGAGAGTGTGCGTGCGGGCTTGTATTTTGTGGTGAATTTTGACAGGCCGCTGAATAAGCTTCCAAAGGATTTAAGCGTAAACATTCACCTGATGTTGGGCCGTTCGCTTACTCCGGAAAAATTTGAATTTAGATTGCCAAACGTGCGCCAAGAACTTGTGGCAGAAGTTTACTGTGGAATAACTTCAAAAAAGGTTATTGGCCTAAAAGTAAACGCTTATAAAATTGAAGTGCTTAGTGACAATGGGGAAGTAATTGCGAACTACAAGAGCCACATGTGGCCAAAAAATTTGTAAATTTTGCTTAATTTAAGCGAATGTTAGCTTAATCAAAAGAGTGCAATTTTGTACTTGCATTGCCCATCTTTTTATGTAGGTATCTCCTGGTAAAGTCAAATCTTTGTTTGGCTTAAAAGTACTTAAATCTTCAGGAAAAGGCATAAAATGAGTAGAGCTCTCCCTAGCGGCAAAATACGGCAGCAATCCGCAAATGCACCAGCGAAAATTCACTTGGAAACACCGACTGACGGTGTGGAGCATGAACCGAACGGTGGATCGTTCGGTGGCCGTGCCGTTGAATTTCATGATTTGCCAGAACGACTGTTTTTAAAGTTGTCATGTGTGAACGAAAATGAGCTGAAAAGAAGAAAAGCTGAGGTGGAAGAGATACACAGTGAAGATTTTATGCAGACATCATATGAAAAAGCTAGAGCTTTTTTAGCCAAAAATTTGGCACAGGTAAAAGCTAAAATGCGTGAAAACAATACAGAGTATACGGACGAACGAGCGGAAGAGATATTGCTGGCGAATTACGCGGTAAAGAAGGTTTGTGGCACCAAGATCATAACCTACGTCCCCGAAGAAGGTGGCAAAATGGTTTGTGTTCCAATGGAAGCCGTGCAAGGTTCGAACGTAAATATCGATGTCTCTACGAAAGTTGCGATGTATGTGAGTACTTTTCCTGATCTGGGAAAAGAGGATAGCCAGTTGATTGATGATGGCATTGTGCGAGAGGTGAAAAGTATAACCATACACGGTTTGGATGAACTTTTTATTGAGACAAGTCGAGTTCATTCCCTGTATAATGCAAGTAATTGGAATGATTCGGGGTTATTGGGAAATAACGATAAATTGAAAAGAGTGGCAAAATTTTGCGCTCACGCGTGTGTGGAATATAGCGCTGCAGAGAAACAGGTGAAAGATGCCTGTGAAAAATCTGCTCAAGTTTTTGGAAATTCTGCAAATCCAAGGGAGGGCCAAGGCGACGAATTGGATATCGAAGCCATTGATTGGAATATTTAGCCCGTTACCGATTTCTGCGATAATGTTGGGGGGTGAGCCAGGTGGGTAATGATTTTTCTTTGGCTCAGAGGTGTTGTAGTTTTGTATTAGGGGGTGTGCTGATGATTGGGACTAATAAAGTTACATTTGCGTATGTTGATCCGGAGAGCGGCGAATTGATGAAGTTTCGTTGTTCCCAGGACAACGTTGATGCTGCGCGCCGGGTTTTCCCTTTTCTGAAATATGTTGAGCAGGAAAAATGTTTGAAGGAGTTGCAAGTAAAGCGGCAGAGGTTGGTAAAGACCCAATCATTGCAGGAGCGAAGTGTACGTGAGGAACTGAGGCGGACGGAATTAGCGCTAAGGCAGTGCGTGGATGAAAATTTCACCTTCGAAAAATTAGAGAATGACGGAAAAATCTGTAAAGAGGAAATTGATTTAAATTTTGTTTGTGGGATCGAAGATCTTGATCAAGAGCCTTTTTCAGGAATCTCTATGGCACAAGCAAAGATTTTGGCAGAAACTGCAAGAGAATGCGCTCAGTCTAAATTGTATCGGAAGAAATATCCGGAAGATACTGAGTGGCGCGCAAATAGGGTTGTGAGCAGCTTGGTCGATGACCTTTTGCAAAAAAACGCAGATAGTGTTCGCAGGGAGATAGTATCTCTAGCCAAACAGCTGGGTTATGCGAAGGCCCATAGCTTGCCCCATACTGAACAACGCGACGCGCAACGAAGAGGTTATTCCGGTGAATATTCAAGTGAGCGCGGTGAACAGCATGAAATGTGGGAGGGCACAGCTCCAAGGGAAGATTTCTATTGTGCAGATAGGGGGGTAGCATCGTCTCCAGAATGTGGAAGAGGTATGAATCGCGTCTATACTCGAGTTAATTCCGTTGGCATTGATCCTCAAATCGAAGATGCCAGAGGCGATGCGCATGGCTACGATCTCCCTCCGGAAATGCCAGACGCAGATTCTGACGATTTACCTGATTCGCAAGAACCGCGAGGTATAGCTGCAGAAGTGCAAGAATGTGCAGATGAATTAATAACTAGAGTTACAGCTTTTGTGCGGTCGGAATTGTTCGAATTTAGCGAAGACGAAGAGCCACGAACATGTTTACAAGAATTGAGTCAAAAATTTTTGTGGGAAAAAGCCAAATCAAAAAGAACATATAAAAGAGAAAAAGGAAAGAAGACCATCACGGAGCTATTTCATGCGTATGTTGATAGAAGTTTTAATGTCAAGAGTGATGACATAAAAAAGGCTATGAGTGGAAGCGAAGATGTGTCTCTCGAACAATTTTCGAAGGCTATTAGGTCTATAACACGGGTTAAAGTTCGGAATGATCCCAATGGCGGAAGAGAATTTGTTGTAAGAGTTAGGAATGGCGAAGGGGGTGGTTTTGAAGATGCTGTGACGCTTACCATCCGCGATGATGAAATCGATGATAATATTCCCTAACATATTGAATAAATATGGTCAGGATCTTCAATTTTATGAAATATTACGGCATGCGCAGCATTGTGGCATGCGTACTATTGCTTGCGGTGGGTGTTTTTTCGACTCCCGCAGGTGGAGCTTCGTATGAAGAGGAAATGGGAATGACTCCTGAAGATATAATTGATACTATTTTTGGGCACGGCGGGGAGGAAGATATGTACGGTGCCATTATAGGGGATCGGGAGTATGAAGATACTTACGGACCTCTGGCTCGACTTATTGAATTTGTGAGAACATTGCCCGCTGAAGTATCGCATAATCAAGATGCACTTCGGGAAAGATTGATGGCTTACTATGCGCCGGTTTTGGAACGTGGCATCGGGGAATTAGACCCGGGTGACGTGTCGCCAGAGCCAAGAGATTTTTTAATAGAGGAAATCGATGAACTGCCCGTGGATCCGGATAGGGGGGGTAGCCAAGAAAATGCG
>JAITBR010000073.1 GCA_031283485.1 Puniceicoccales bacterium
TCACCAAAAATTGATAGTGCGTGTGTTGCTAAACTTCTGGCCGCCACATGCATAACGAATGGCAGCAATTCACCGGCAATTTTATACATATTGGGAATCATCAGTAGTAAACCCTGAGACGCAGTAAAAGTTGTTGCCAATGTGCCACCGATCAGTGCACCATGTACCGCTCCAGCAGCGCCACCCTCAGACTGCATTTCTTCAATGGTTGGCACTACTCCGAATAAATTTTTACGATCCCTGGATGCCCACTCGTCGCAGTGTTCAGCCATCGGTGATGACGGCGTAATTGGATAAATCGCGATAACTTCACTCAATCGGTAGGCAACATCGGCCGCAGCTTCATTGGCATCCAATACTTCAAAATTTCTTCCTAACATCTCGTTCAGCGTAAAACACAGCATACTTCTGGTCAATAAAATAAAATCACCATTCGACCATGCGCATATCACCGCACTGCTGGAACGCGCGGTGCATGTTATATGCTTTGAAGATGTCCACTGGTTCGTGTGATTTGCCTCCGAAAGAAAGAAATTTGCGTAGAACGTCGCGGTATTCCGGATGTACACAGTTATCTATGATTGCATTGGCGCGCTCAATCGGGGTTTTGGCTCGCAAATCGGCGACACCGTATTCAGTTACTAAAATTTTAACCGAATGCTCCGAATGGTCGATGTGTGTGCACATCGGAATAATCGTGCTTAAGCAGCCGTTTTTAGCGGTAGATTTGCACGTAAATATCGACAAATAGGCATTTCGTGAAAAATCTGCAGCGCCCCCAATGCCGTTAACGATGTCTTTTCCAAAAACATGGGTGCTGTTTACATTTCCAAAAAGATCGGCTTCAAGGGCAGTATTTACACTAATCAGCCCCAGGCGACCTATTACTTCCGAATTGTTCGCTATGTTCATTGGCCGCAAAAGCAGGCGTTTCGAAAAGAAGTCGTAGTTGTCATAAATTTCATGCAAACAACCATTTGTAACGCTGAGAGCACAGGCGCTTCCAAACAGAATTTTATCACTTTTTATGCCATCAATCGCGGCATCTTGTAACACTTCAGAATACATTGCATAATTTGGAATATCGCCGCATTCGTTTATTGCCCGCAGCACGGAGTTTGCGATGCTTCCAACCCCCGATTGCAGCGGTAAAAATTGGACAGGTATGCGCCCGGTATGCATTTCTCCGATGAGAAAATTGGCAACATTTTGTCCAATTTGGTTGGTTTCTAAGCTGAATTCCGATAGCGCAAAATTACTGTCCGGGATATTTGTTTCGACGATGCCAATCACCTTTGCTTTGTCTATTTTGACGATTTTCTCTCCTATTCTATCCCCTGGAGAAAAAATAGGAATGTGTTTTCTGTAGCCGAATTTTCCAACATCATAGATATCATGTAGCCCGAAAATTTTGCTACCGTGGTAACCGTTAAGTTCGATTATTATTTTATCTGCTAATTTACAAAACAGTGGGGTGAGTCCCACTCCGGTTGTTAAAACAAGCTCGCAGCCATTGAGCACATCTGCGGCTTCCACAATGGCAACGTCTATTTTTCCAAGAAGTCCGTCACACAAATACTGCGCACATTGGGAAATGTGCAAGTCACAGTATCTGATCTTGCCGTGATTAATCCCGCTTCGCATGGTGCTGTCTGTTTGGTATGGAAATTTCGATAGCACGGCATCGGCTCTTGATAACTCACCATCTATCGCGTCACAGGTTGAAGCACCACTTAAAATATTTATTTTAAATTCCCGACCAAATTCATGCTCACGCACCGCGCGCATTGCAATGTGATGTGGGACAACCTTTGGGCATCCAGCCGGCGTAAACCCACTAAATGCCACAGTGTCTCCATTGCGCACCACACTTGCGGCCTCCTCTGGAAAAATTTTCTCCACGCTCATTGCGATTGGTAATTAAGCAGTAAATGCAGAACTCCAGTTAGCTCGCTGCCCACGGCAAAGGCCAGCGATGACTCAGAATTCAGAAAAATATATCCATCAAGATCTCTGAAAATGTCAAAGGTTAGTTCGCCAATATTCGACTGTAAGCTGAGTTTAGCTATACACATGTGTTCAACGGGGTTGAAATCAATTGGACAATTGAATCCGGAAATCGTGTTTTCAAGCTGCCGTATTTCGTCACCTTCAATGTCGATGAGAACTGCTTTGCCACCGAACTTATATGATTTTTGCCACTGCTTACTATTTTCCAATTTTCGAAAAAAAAGATAGCGATTTTCTAGAAAATTTGAAACGTCGATGGCGTTGCACTTAAGGCCAGAAAAAATCCGAAAAGTTTCAAGTTTGGCATGAATTGCGCCTACAGTATTTGACATGCGACTGTCAAATTTGTTCACTACATTGAACTTTTTTGCGTAAAAACCCGAACTACTCTCATAAAATTCAATCAATCTGATTATCCTGCCGCACTTAAATTCAAAAGTGAACAATGGTAAATGTGTATCTGCGGGGTGTTCCTTGCTAATGCTGCTGCAGTATAAAGTAGAAACGTCATGCAATACGTCACCAACAAAACTTCCCTTAAGTTGTCTGTAAATCGGGGATGCCATTATGAAGCAATCTCCAAGCTTCGCAAAATCGAAGTTGATACCATTCAAGGAAAATTTTACGCGGGACACCAGCTCTAAATTAGCTTCATCGAGCAAGTGCTTGCAGTACAACTCCGGGTAGATTTTTGCCATGCGTTTCCCAATTTCATTATTTTCAATGGAATATGTGGTGTTTCCATCGTTGTAATAGACGTGTGTCTCCGCTATTTTCAGCCGTGATGCGTCGCCTGTGCGATTGGTCAGCGTCACCATCCAACTAAAATTCTTACTATCAGATTCTATGTGCCCATTGGTATAAAACTTTAGCGCCTCGAGTATCAACAGAAGTTCTCCAACGGCATGCTGATTGGCCAGCATTTTCATGCCGTCAAGATTGCACATCCACTTATCACTCAACGTACTGATCAGTAAAATGCTACCTCCGTCGCTTTCCCGAAGTACTTCAATGTTTTTTATGCTTTTTACATCTATTCTGGTAAATGGCCCTTCGTCTAGGTTAATCTTTGGAAGATTCGTTGAGCTAAAAACCGGCAACAGTGCAGCAAGTGAAAAGCTGACCGCTACTAAAAAAAACAACTTCGTTTTAGAGGGGAGGTGCATGAATTATTTCGTTCTGATAAGATAAGCTACCACACCTGCAACAATAAAACAACAACAAATGGCACAATTTAAAATTGTGATCAGATGGCGTTGCCCATCCGTGAAGGCCAGGCGATATCTATCCACTGAGCGAGAAACTATGTCAATGGTGTTATCCGCATCACACATGTAATCCACGGCGCCACAAAATAGCATTCTGTTGCCCAGCATATTTATGCGCGCATTTGTTGCAAAATCAGAACACCCAAAAACAAGTAACTTACCCGCCAAGATGTCAACTGCGATCGACGTCTGTTTTTCCGACATTGCGACTACGGTGAATTCTTGGCTACCTTCAGTGTAATTGGAAATTCCTTCCGCCCTCAGCAATTCCGTAACAAAAAACTTGTCATCGTTGGAAACCCAATCGGCCTCTCGCACTTCGTGCGTTTCACCACAGACAACTGGCGCTTTGAAATTGATAAGTTCGCCTGTGATTCCGTGTTCAACGCATCCACTGGCGACAAGATCATGCGAAATTTTTGAAGAATTTTTAAACGGGAAAATTTTCGTACGCACATCTGCATATATACCGTGATCCGCGAGAAATTCAATCAATGCCGCATCATTCGCACTACCTAACCCTATAATTATCCTCCCCCCGCGTTCGTCTAAAAATTTGCTCAAGCTCAACACTTCCGAAGGCAACAGAGTTAACCTCGGTCCCCAGAGTACCAGTAGATTGGCGTCTTCTGGAATATTGCCCGAGCCGAAATTAAAAATTTTTACTTCATAACCTCTGCTACGCAGGATATTAGCCAGCGTTGACAGCCCGTAGCTAACGGAAACATCTGTCACGTCGTACTCGCCATGCCCGGTCAAAAAATAGATGATTTTCTTCTTCTCGAAAGTAAGGTCCCTGATGGCATTTGTTAGGATGCGCTCGCCGCGAAATCCGACGACTTCACCGTTGTGCACATCATATAACTCTTCGATTGCAACAACCTTCCTTCTTTCGGCATATTTTAAAAGGATCGAATTTGTTGGCAAAAATATAGTAGGTTCCACAAGATTTTTGGCTCTTATGCCGGCCAAATCATCGAACTCAATCTTGACCGTGTTGCCATGTGCACAATCGGCGTATTCGTTCAGTAGTCTTGCAATGTCTTTTCTCACTAAACTGGCGGCGCCGGGCTCTCCATTTTCCATTGTGGCATATATCTCAAGCGGATGCTTGAGAGCAAGCATCATCTCTAACGTTTGATTTGACAACCCATTAACTTCACCTTGTTTCGCGTACGTTCTACGGAAATATTTTCCAGAAAGAACGACCACAAACAACGTAGCGAGACAAGAAAACACCGCCAAAAATACGCAACGCCAGGACTTAATCCTATTGGACTGTTTGAAATTTGACACGCGAATATCTAGTTAAATTTTCTTTCCAATGAAATTTTGGTGAATACCAGAAATAGCAAGCTCAAGGATAAGTATAGGACAATCACCCGCGTGTCAAACACACCCAAGCAAGCATTATCCATCTGATGGAATATGTTCAATGGACGGATGAAGGCGTGGTTTATGAGCTTCTCCGATGAAAATGTCAGCGACGTGAATATGGGTCCGTTCAAAAATATGGCAAAAATTGCGATGAAAGATAGGGTCCCTGATAGTATTTGGTTTTCTGTCAAGCTGCTAAAAAATATGCCGATTGCGGTAAACAATAGCCCTGCAAGGAGAATGTAAGAATACCCTCCAACAAAGTTACAAACAGTGAAAAATGAATCGTTCTGCATGATCGCTGGAATGGAGAGCGATGGTGAAAATATGAAT
>JAITBR010000059.1 GCA_031283485.1 Puniceicoccales bacterium
AGGAGGGGGAATTCTCAATTTTCTGTATTCTTCAGGGTTCCGTTGTTTTTCGGCAGGGTTGAGTTGCCGTGTAATTTATGCGAGGCCACGGGTATTTTTCGAAATAAAAGAAAGAACAATTTCGCGGAATGGGAAATTTGTTTTTGCATTGAGTAGAGTATCTATGGCCTGCTGACGGTTTAGCCCACGGAGGTAGAAAATTTTGAAAATGCGCTTAATGTCGGCTATTTCATCTTCGGAAAAGCCGTTGCGCTGCAAATTGATGACGTTGACACAGCGCACTTTTGAAGGATTTCCATCCGCCAGCATGAATGGCATAATGTCTTGCACAGCCTTTCCAGATGCGCCAACCATTGCATATTTCCCCACTTTGCAAAATTGGTGTATACCTGTACTCCATCCTATGTTGGCGTGGTCGTCGACCATAACATGGCCACCAAGTGCAGCATGGGAGCTCATTATTACGTGATTACCAACTACGCAATCGTGGGCAACGTGGGAATAGGCCAAAAATGTGTTATCGCTGCCTATAATTGTGCTCGCGTTTGGTTTCGTTCCCACGTGTATCGTGCAAAATTCACGGAACACATTTCGCGATCCGATTTCTAACTCAGGTTCACCGCCCTCATACTTCAAGTCGTGCGTGAGACCACCAACGTAGGCGTAAGGATGAACAATATTGCCTTCGCCTAGGGTTGTCCGCCCATCAACGGTGGCGTGGTGCCCAATTGTGCACCCACAGCCAATTGTAACCAACTCACCAATGTAGGCATATTCACTAATGGAAACGTCATGGGATAGTTTTGCGCCTGGTTTGACAATCGCCGTTGGATGTATTGCCATTTTCACTCCTTGCTGTCAATTATTGTAAACATCAGCTCAGCCGATGAAACAATCTTCCCGTCTACCGCGCATTTCGCAGTGGCAACACCTATTTTGTTTCCACGACTTTTGGTCAGTTGCACGCTAATTACAAGCTGATCTCCGGGAACGACGGCACGGCGAAATTTCACCCTATTGCAGCTCATGAAATAAGCTAACTTATTCTGCAGATCGCCAGCCTTAATCATGAGCAAACCAGCCTCCTGCGCCATTGCTTCAATCTGTAATACACCGGGCATAACCGGCTGTCCCGGGAAGTGTCCGGAAAAGTACGGTTCGTTCATGGATACATTTTTTATTGCCCATAACTCAGTGTTGTTTGTAAATTTCACAACGCGGTCGATCAGGAGGAATGGATATCTGTGTGGTAATGTATTCAATATTTGGTGGATGTCCATCGCCGATTCGCAGGTATCGGCCGCTATTTCATGCTTCTGATTTGCCACAGACTTGATATTCTCTTCGCCGCTGCCGTATATTTTTTTAACCAATTCCGCGTTGATGGTGTGTCCCGGCCTGACGGCTATGATGTGGGCTTTGAGGGGCATTCCAAGCGCAGCAAAGTCACCAATTATATCCAAAATTTTGTGGCGTACAAACTCATCCTTAAATCGCAAAGGTTCCTTAGACAAAATCTTATCACCCTTAATTATGACGGCAGAATCCAGGCTTCCACCCTTGATTTTTCCAAGTTTTAGAAGCTCCTCGATATCCTCGTATACGGTAAACGTCCTAGCCGGAGCGATTTCCGAAACATAAATGTTCTCATCAATGTCAATCGACAGGTGTTGTGTGTGAATGCCACGATCATCGGCGGATGTACACGTTATTTTCAGGCCATCGTGTGGCAGTGCGATTAGTGAGCGATTTCCATGGGAAACGCTCACGGGTTCATTTAGAATAAAGTATTTTCTATCATCTTCTTGTTCAACTAGTTTTGCCGACAACAGTAGGTTTGCGTAATGCTTCGCCGAACCGTCTAAAATTGGCGGTTCGGAATCATTAATTTCGATAACAGCATTATCTATTTGTAAACCACTCAGCGCAGATAAAACATGCTCGACTGTGTGTAACGTGATATTATTCGCGGTGAGGACTGTGCAACGTACGGATTCACCACCAAGATTCGCTGCACATGCTTTTACCTCCGGTTTGCCAAACTGGTCGATTCTTCGGAAAATAATACCCGCATTCGCGGGAGCTGGTTTAATCGTCAGCGTTACCTCATTGCCAGTATGCAGCGCCTTCCCGCTTACGGTAATTTCCCTAAGAATCGTACGTTGCCTCATTACCCAGCCAAACTATTTGGGCAAAAATGCTAAAGTAAAGAGAATTGATTACTTAATGCTTAAATCTTGCCATGGCACGTTCGGTTTCGCGTAATTCCGTGCGTTTTTTAAGTGCATCACGCTTGTCAAATAATTTCTTACCTTGGCAAATCGCAACTTCCACCTTTGCCAATCCGTGCGAAAAAAATATTCGCAGGGGTAAGACAGTCAGCCCTGCCCTCTCCATCGCAGTTTTTAACTTTTTCAATTCACTTTTATGCAATAATAACTTTCGTGCACGCGTGGCCTTATGGTTTCCAACATTACCAAAACTGTATTCCGCAATGTTGGCGTTGAATAAAATTGCCTCAAAATCACGATTCATTCTGACAAAGGCATCGGAAATTTGGGCATGACCCAGGCGAATCGCCTTAACTTCGGTTCCACAGAGAACGATCCCCGCTTCAAATCTCTCCCCTATGAAATATTCATGGGATGCTTTTTTGTTACGAATTTCTTTCGGCGAATCATCCAACCGTTTGCCACTAGCCATTGGAAGCCCTATTCGTCATTGTTCACATAGAGCTCATAGGTAATCTTACCTTCGATAATCTCACGGAGAGCGGTATCCTCGTTACTAAGGTGCTCCAAAGAATCAACCAAAGGTTTGGCCCCGCCTTTAAGTTGCTTCACTCGGCGAGAAACCAAATTGATTAAAATATTCGGCTCACTGATAATGGTAGCCGCCATTTTTAAATATTCATCTCGCATATTCCAGAAATTCTTGGAATCAAAAAAATTGAAAAAGCAAGTCAAATCTTTTTACTGCGGGACATTTGATGCGGTACAAACAAATAGAAAGTTGTATAATTTTTGCTATTTCGTGCATAGTAATCATATTTGCTTTGCCCGGACAATCGATGGGGTTTTGTGCTTTTACCGAACCGATTTTGCGTATGACAGATATGTCAAGGACAACTTTTAGCGTGATATACATGATTGCAACCATATTCGGTGGCTATGGAGTGCTGGTAAGTGGCAAACTAATTGACCGTCTGGGCACAAAAAGATCGCTTATGGTGGCGCTACCGATCTGGATGCTGACGCTGTTCAGTTTGGGGAACTATTCGCTGATGCATGGAGTTTGGCAAAATCTTTT
>JAITBR010000055.1 GCA_031283485.1 Puniceicoccales bacterium
CAGGATGAAAAAGCCGAGGGCCATCTGAGCGCTGGCGCAAAAAAGGTTATCATTTCTGCTCCGGCAAAGGGTGACCGCGTAAAAACGGTCGTAATTGGTGTGAATGATCAGGCACTCTCAGCCGATGACAACATCGTATCAAACGCATCTTGCACAACCAATTGCCTCGCGCCAATTACAAAGGTGGTACTTGACAATTTTGGCATTGTGGAAGGTCTGATGACAACGGTGCACAGCTATACAGCTGCTCAAAAAACTGTCGATGGCCCGTCGGTGAAAGACTGGAAAGGAGGGCGTACGGCAGCAATTAATATCATTCCGTCCACCACGGGTGCAGCGAAAGCAGTTGGACTTGTTTTGCCTGCAGTCAAAGGAAAATTGACCGGTATGTCGTTCAGAGTACCAACTCCAACGGTATCCGTTGTTGACCTAACAGTTCACACGGAAAAAAAGACTTCCTACGAAGAGATATGTGCAAAAATGAAAGAGGCTTCCGAAGGTAGCCTGAAGAGTATTTTAAAGTACACCAGCGATGAAGTTGTGTCCAGCGATTTCATTCATGAAAGTGCATCTTCGATTTTCGATGCGGGTGCAGGAATAGGTCTAAATGACCAGTTTTTCAAACTTATAAGCTGGTATGACAACGAGTGGGGATACAGCTGCCGTTGCGCACAATTAATCGAAAAATTGGCAAAATTCTGCTAGATGCACGGGATGGCTTTCAATTTCGCGGATCACTCACTGTGATTTTAAATTTAATGTATTGACCTACGTTCCGCGTTATTTACATCCAGTGTGATACCGTGAAAAAAGAGATAGCTATAGTAAGTAATACCCGCTCATCGATTCTGTTTCATTTCTCCCAGGACGAAATTTCCGCCGAAAGAGGTGCGGTAATCAGCAAACTCTGCGCAACGGTAAATTTGCCGGGATTTAGGAGAGGGAAAGCGCCAAAAAATATCATTTTGTCGAAATTTTCGTCCGACATTGATTCGCGCACAAAATCATCTTTACTTGATAAAGCTTTCGAAGAACTGCAGCGTTCAGCAGAGGAATTAAATCTCCTGGCGATTGTGGATTGTTCCACAGAAAATGAAGAAGACGGATTTGTCTGTAAGATGACCCTCGACATTCGTCCAAGTGTCGAGTTACCCGATTACAAGAGCATAGCTCTGTTGCCATTTTCGGAGGAAGTTTCCGCCGAAGAAGTGGAAACTGAACTTGAACACATCAGGAAGCACAACTCCAAATATAACACGGTCAAACGCGAAGCCAAAGCCGGTGACTACGTCAAGGTCAGCTACGAGGGCATCCTGGAAGGCGGAGAGGCAATTGCCGATGTTGCTCCAAATCACAAAGTTTACGGCAGGCAAACAAATACCTGGGAAGAAGCTGGCAACAAAGACGTTCAGGGGGTGCAGGCCGTAATTCAGGGCGTGATTGGCCACAAAGTTGGAGACAAATGTGAAGCGGAAGAGATTTTTCCAGACGACTTCCCCGTAGTGGAGCTGGCCGGAAAGAAGGCAACCTATGCGTTCGAAATTTTGGAGGTCTGTGAACGCGTTGAGCCCGAATTTGATGAAAAATTTTTCAAGCAGTACGGCGTTGATTCCATCGATGCTTTAAGGGCTCGCATGGCGGAACATCTAGTCAAGCGCAAGCATACCCAAGGTCTAGTCAAATGGCGCGATGAAATTGTACATTTTTTGGCAAATTTTGCGAAGTTCGAATTGCCTGAAAGCGTCATTCACAAGGAAATTAATGGCCTTGTAGAGGCATTCGTTGATAGCCAAATTAGGAATGGTGCACCGGCTAAAAGTTTTGAAAATCGCGCCGATGAAATTTCAGAAAGCCTGCTTCCAATTGCTAAAATTCGCGCCAAAGCCGGTTTGCTTCTGGATAAAATTGCTGAAGTGGAAAAGGTTGGGATCAGTAACAAAGATATCGAGGCGATGATTTTGCAGGATGCGGCTCTGAAAAGAATTGGCGTCGATAGATATGTGCGTGAAATTAAAAATGACAGGAGTAAATTGATCGATCTACGCACTCGCGCGCGACGCGGCAAAACGCTCGATTTTTTAATTTCAACCAATTCCAAAGAAATGGTCGAAACCCAGGAGTTACAGGGAAATTAAAATTAAAGGTGGTCCAATACGAATTACCTTAGCCAATTCGTGCCATTTGCCCTTCATTTGCCATGTGTAAAAAAGACTAAAATTGCCCGGCTCATTTTTCTATACATTTACTCGACAATTCGATATTTAGATGCTAGAAAATTTCAGATCTGGATGCTATGAGTGATTTTGTTTCTACGAATGTAAAAAAAAAGGATGATTACGATGCATCTAAGATCCAAAAATTAGAGGGACTCGAGGGCGTTCGCAAGCGTCCAGACATGTACATCGGTGATACCAACGAGAGAGGATTACACCACTGCGTATTTGAAATCGTTGATAATTCGATAGATGAAGCGTTGGCTGGGTATTGCACGACCGTGAGGGTAAGCTTGCACATAAATGGTTCTTGTTCGGTTGAAGACGACGGGCGGGGTATTCCGATCGACATTCACGAAAAGTATAGGATTTCGGCGTTGGAGCTGGTAATGACAAACTTGCACGCGGGCGGAAAATTTGGCAAGGGTGCCTACCAAGTGTCCGGAGGCTTACACGGCGTTGGAGCAAAGTGCGTAAATGCAGTTTCTGAAAAATTTGACGTGGAGGTTCGCCGCGGTGGTCATGTGTATCATATGTCATTCACCCGAGGGAAAACTGTTGAACAAATTAGAATAATCGGAGATTGTCAGAAATCTGGGACTAAAATAACATTTTTACCCGATCCGGAAATTTTTCAAACTACGCGCGAATTTAAGTACGACATTTTAGCAAAACGTCTGCGCGAGTTGGCATTTCTAAACCCCGGAGTGTCACTCGAATTGATAGATGAACGTTCGGAAAAGAATGAAACATTTCGATTCAATGACGGAATAAGGGAATTCGTAACGTTTTTAAACAAAAATAAGACGGTCATCAATGATGGCATTTTTTCGCTTTCCGGCAGTGCGATAATGGATCAATGCAAACCAGATATGCGCGTGTTTGTCGATGTTGCGATGCAATATAATGATTCATACAGCGAACAGGTTTATGCCTATGCAAACTCCATTTTCAACATCGAAGGGGGGACTCATCTTTCAGGATTTCGCACGGCTTTGACTCGCGTCATAAACACATATGCTAAAGCAAATAACTTCCTCAAAGATAAAGATCTTGCGTTGACCGGTGATGATGTTCGCGAAGGGTTGACAGCTGTAATATCCGTTAAAGTTCCAGAGCCTAGATTTGAAGGTCAGACCAAAACAAAACTTTCCAATGGTGAAGTAGATGGAATTGTGCAAAAAGTTGTCGGCGATAACCTGAAATATATTTTTGAAACTAACCCAGCTGTTGCGCGGAAAATAGTCGACAAATGCACCAGTGCTGCACGGGCTCGAGAGGCCGCTCGTAAAGCACGCGAAACAGTGCGTAAAAGTGCAATGACCACGGGTGGGCTACCCGGTAAACTTGCGGACTGTTCCGAAAAAGATCCAGCTCTATGCGAACTGTTTATAGTTGAGGGAGATTCCGCCGGCGGTTCTGCTAAACAGGGCAGAAATCGCAAAACTCAGGCAATTTTACCGCTGTTCGGAAAAATCATCAACGTGGAAAAAGCCCGCATCGACAAGGTGTTAAACAGTGAAGCAATTAGGATGATCATCACAGCCTGCGGCACTGGAATTGGGAGCTTAAATGACGCTGGGGGATTCGATCCGGACAAATGCCGCTATCACAAAATAATAATCATGACCGATGCTGACGTTGATGGCGCGCACATCCAAACTTTGCTTTTGACATTTTTTTTTAGGCAGATGCGAGAACTGATCGAACGCGGGCATATCTACA
>JAITBR010000086.1 GCA_031283485.1 Puniceicoccales bacterium
ACCAAACATTGGGTCCTGATCGTTTTGTTCATCAACAATATAACACTTACTCAATCCTCCGAGATACTTATTTAACAGTGGCATTGATGATATTGCGCCCACTCCATGGAGCGGAGTAAATACGACGCTCAGGTTGCTGGATTTGTGGTGCGGTTCTAAGAGAACGGAGTACCACACATTATCCATGTATGCACAATCGACGGTACCGTCCAAGATTTGAACATTTGACACTTTTTCATCAACGGCCCTGGTGAGATACTGAGCAACGTAATCCACAGTAAGTGCTTCGTATTCCCCTATTACCCCGGAAGCGTGTGGGGCAATCATCTGTGCGCCGTCGAAAAAATACGCTTTAAAGCCATTGTCGTGCCACGGATTGTGACTTGCCGTAATCATTACTCCTGCTGTGGTATGCAAATGACGCACGGAAAAACTTAATTCCGGAGTTGATCGCGGCTCATTGAAGATCATCGCTTGACCACCAAGCTGTGCCCAGACCGAAGCGCACAATGCACAAAAATGCCTGGAAAAAGCCCGAGTATCGTGCGCCACAACAAGTGATGGAATTTTCTGTAATTGCTCGGAATTATCCAAATATTTTTTACAATACTTGAAAAGTGCGACCGTCGCCCTGGTAATGCTGAAATCATTAATGTACGCGGTTCCCACCGATGCATGTTCCGGTATGGGTGATTCCGATGATCCACGTTCGGAAGAAGGGGTCATGTTTCCGATCATTCGCCCACGAATGCCACCGGTTCCGAACTGTAACGTCTGAAAAAAGCGGTCATTGAGCTCCGAATACGCTTCCATTTCAAACAGTTCAGCGATGGAGTTTCTCGCCCAATTTGGTAAGGTTTCGCAGGCCAAAAATTCTCGAATATTTTTGTGCGCACTGCTAATCAAGCCACCGTGGTTGATCAATTTACCGACATCTGACATGGGCCCAGTTTACGGAAAATTAAGCCATCGTCAAGCTATTCGATGTACTGTCCCGGACCGACCGCTGGCTTATGCTCTAACTTCGCCCATTTCTTCAAAAAATCTCTCTCACTATCGGCAAATATGGGACTGATTTCAATGTCAAAGGGAGGCAACCCGGTGGCATCGACGGGAATATCTGCCCCAGCCTGCAGTAGCCAGTGGGCGAACAACCGCAACTGGTCTTGCTTGCATGTTTTCGGAGAATCCACTCCATCGACATTTTTTACTGGGCTGAATATTTCGCCGCGATTGCTTTCGACGACAATGCTGCGTTCAGCAAATGGACACGCGTCAAAAATAAACATTTCAAGCTTGATCCCATTGGGTACATCTGGAATTAAAGGCTCTCCGAGGTTATCTATCGTGGGAATTATTTTCATTGCCATGTGATAGGGAATTTCCGACTGGATATCGGCTCCATTGAAACGCTTAATAAATTGCACATCAAATGTGTGTATGGCCACGTTACCAGCACAAAATTGTAACTCTCCTACTGCAGTTCGTGCCACTGCGCATTCCTTTGGCAAATCTGAGTATTCAACAATGTATGATTTTCCATTGTATTCACAAAAGACTCCCACTTTCTCTTCGGGGTATAGTTTCTTTACCATGCGAGAGGTGATTTGTGCTCGATTTTTTACATGAACACCAACTAAATATGGATCAACGCAGCGCACCAATGGGTTATCCACTTGAAAATAACTTAACGTATCAACGCCGGCATTTTCAAGCATTGCGAGCATTCCGGATTGTCCCAGTGCTTTTAGCGCACCACCGTGACCGTTTGGATGCATGGCGATCCTACTGCGTGCCTCCATTATGATTTTGCCATCGTAATCTATCGCTGGCATCAGCTCCTGTTTGATAAAGTGAATATTTTCAATGCCGAACGAATCATTTTTGCAGAAAAATTATATGGTCTCATTATGCGTCCTATCGCTCGTTAAAATTATCCAATGGAAGCGCTGTTCGTATCGCTTTCTGCTGCAAGGATTTTTTCGGCAAAAACCTGAAATAGACTCTTATTTTTTATTGGAGTAATCGGTACCATTCCCTTTGGCATGGAGCAACCTAATCTGGTACTGTGCCCTCCGGCAACAGTAAAAATGGCCACTTGTCCGGTGCGAATTTTTTGCTCGCCCAAGTGAACAATATCTTCATACTGCAGCCAATCAGTCTCACTATTGGGAAATTTAATGAATTTTGCCGGTTGGATATTGGCCAAAAAATCGCGATCTACGCAGTGTTCATGTAGAACGAATCGGATAATTTTCGATAAATATTTCAAGTCGATTTGTTTGGCCTGTTGGAGCAGCTCAATGCGTTCATTTTCCGTCAAAATTTCCCAAAATTTAAAAACGTGCCCCTGTTCAAACTCACAGAAGCGCATGCGCATTTCTTTTGCAATTTTATCCATATCCCTCTAATTTTCGAATTTAAAAATTGTCTCATTTCGTTTTGAAAAGCCAGTTTTCTCGCGAATGAGTTGATCGACAAATTCTCCATCATTTACCATCTGCCGCATGTAATCCTGCTTCAATTCGAATTCGTCTGATAAGTGTTTTTGTCGAGCGGTTAACTCTTCCATGTGACTTAACATATGCGCTTCCTGCTTTTTGGCATGCCATAAACTAGAAATCATGACACATGAGAGCGCCACAAATGATAGACTCAAAAGGAACATAACTGAGTGAAAAAATTTCACGGCCACTATTCCAAGCTTTCTCCATTGCTTTCGATAAACACTCCAAATTTGCGGAACCTATCGTATCTGTCAGACAGCAATTTGTCAATGGGCTTAATTTCCAAAAGTTCGTGCAAATGTCTACCCAAAGCTTCTCCAAGTGCTCGGGAAGTTGCTTTATGGTCATTGTGTGCACCGCCGAGGGGCTCTTTTATAACCTCTTCAACGATGCCAAATTCCAATAATTTTTCCGAAGACAGGCACAGTGCCTCAGCAGCTTCCGGAGCTTTGGCGGAATCTTTCCAAAGAATAGCAGCACAACCCTCCGGTGAAATCACTGAATAATACGCATTTTCAAGGATGAGGACGCGGTCTGAAACGGCAATGCCAAGCGCACCACCGGAACCCCCTTCCCCTATAACAACTGAAATAATCGGTGTTCCCATGGAAGCCATTTCGCGTAGATTAACGGCAATCGCTTCCGCCACGTGACGTTCTTCAGAACCGATGCCGGGATACGCACCGGCAGTATCAATGAATGTTATAATCGGCAACCTAAATCTAGTGGCAAGCCGCATTAACCTCAATGCCTTGCGGTATCCTTCCGGATTCGGCGATCCAAAATTGCGAAAGACCTTCTCCTTCGTTGTCCTGCCCTTTTGCTGAGCAATAACCATTGTTGAAATATCACCAAAAAGTGCTATTCCACCGATAATCGCGTGATCATCGGCAAACAACCTATCGCCGTGTAATTCCTGAAAATTAGAAAAAATATCGCCCACATAATCCAACGCATATGGACGATTTTGGTGGCGTGCGATCTGAATTCTTTGCCAAATTGACATACACAGGCCATCCTCTTGCACTTTCTCAGTTTTTTCCTGATGCCTTTCCGCCCCATCCGATGGTTTAGCACTGATTAAACCTGTGCTCAAATCAATCCGGCCATCACGTGGTATTTGTACCTGCTTTTTGACAAAATCCTCAACCTTTGCAGCCATAGTGAGTTCCCAGTTAATACACACCATCCGGCTTTACGCAAGAAATATTCACAGAGAGAACCGACTTGGGGCAATGATCGCCACAAATTCTCCTTTCGTTGGAATTTTTGCCACTTCTTCACGCACGATGGACAACTTATCCACGAAAACCGTCCCATGAATCTTCGTCAATTCTTTCGCG
>JAITBR010000032.1 GCA_031283485.1 Puniceicoccales bacterium
AGTGATACTGCACTGGCAATTATTCCTATTGTCACTTTCGCGGAAGTGTAAACATTCCCCCATGTTCCGTTAATCAGCGGCTCATTTGTGCGTTAAATCAACAACTTTAACACTTGGTCTATCTTAAAATTCTCAAATTCTTGCGAAATTCCTGCTTGTTTGCGTCTGTTAAAGTGATTGATACCATGTTATTTTTGGCATCCAACGTTTCCAAAACGCAAATTGATTCGCCAATTTTTATTTCCTGCCCAATATTTGAAAATGTATGCACATTGCCATCTAGATCCTCCACAATGGCGACATACTTGTTATCATAGTATTTCGTATCGCCGGTTAACTCAAGTTCGAGATGATCCCTTGTGTCACGTATTTTTACCACTGGCATATTAATTATCATGTCGTTTTTTTCGATGGTCTGCACTTTGAAGGATAAAACTTCAAATTCCAATGCTTTAAATGCTTGTCCCACGGAACAGTGAATCATCTGATCATTTTCAATGTCGCGTATCAGGATGGTAAAATCTGCTCGCACATCGGCTTGGAGGTAACCCTCAAGCTGGAGGCGATATTTTTTTCTGACGACGTGCTTCAGTTGGATTGGAAATATGAAATCAAACTGCCAATGAGTACATGGCTCCATGGTTATTTGCTTGCCATCTCTGTATATATTTGGTGGAGTAAAAAGTTCGAAAAACGGCGGCTGTCCGTCCGGTTGCTTATCGCTTTTCCACGTCACTTTCGTGTCGTCGAAATTTAAAAGTTCGGCTGTGGCATGCGAAACTGGAATGGCGATCTTTTCCGGTAGACTCGGCGTAACCCTCCACACTAGGAAACTTTTCTTGAGAACAAAAAGCGCTCCTACTATCAAGATTATCGCTGCTACAACAAACAAATATTGCTTAGTTTTTCTAGAAAGACCCATAAAATAAACAAAGGAAAGCTTAATTTTTTCAAAATGATTTTCAAGTTTAAATTTTCACACCGTACTGCTGTGGTTTTTGCAAAGAAACTGCAATTTTTCTGGACAAATGCCCGAGAGTAGTATGATATGCTCCCCTCGTATAATGTCCGAATATATTGAAGTTACAGGAAAAGTTATTGCCATTCTTCCGGGAACCATGTTCAGGGTTGAGTTGCCGAATAAGCACGTCGTTTTGGCTCACATTTCCGGCAAATTAAGGAAAAATTTTATTAAATTAATGGTGGGTGATATCGTCAAAATGGAGATGAGCCCACAGGATCTGCAGAAGGCCCGCATTACTTTCAGGATGAAAAACGTTGACGTGTCGCGCAACGCGCCGGTGCACAGTTTCGGGCCAAAACACAATTCTCGCACCGGCAAAAAATCTGCCCGATGAATGATACCATTGCGGCGCTGGCAACCCCACATGGCGAGTCTGCCATCGCGGTAATTAGAATGTCGGGTAGGCAATCCTTGCCCCTTTTGAGTAGCATATTTGAAAGGGAGCAAATTGTTCCGCGGATGACGTATCGCAAGTATTACCAATCCAATTTTGGTGTAACTTTGGACGACGTAATGTTTGTATTTTTTCGAGGAAAATCGTCATATACCGGTGAAGACTCCGCCGAAATATATACACACGGCAATATGATCATAGTTTCAAAGATTCTCGAAGATCTTTGCAGTCGTGGGTGCAGATTGGCGGATCGCGGAGAGTTTACGAAGAGGGCATTTTTAAATAAGAAAATCGATCTCTGTCAAGCGGAGGCAGTTGCCGATGTGATACATGCTTCCAGTGAAGCTGCTCTCGCCATAGCCCAGAGGCAATTGGCCGGCAAATTTAGCGAAAAACTAGGTACCATCAACGGTGAGCTGCTGTCGATTCTAGCCACACTTGAGACACACATTGATTTCGTTGAGGAGGAAATTTGTGGCAACGAGCTCAATGAAGAAATCGCTCGACGTTTGGAAGCAATAATTTCCGACATCGATTTACTCCTGAATAGTAATCGCTATAGGTCAATCCTTAGCGGTGGGCTTAGCGCCGCGATTATTGGTGCTCCAAATGCCGGGAAAAGTAGCCTATTTAATTGCCTGTTAAATGAAGAACGAGCCCTAGTCAGCCCCATTGCAGGAACGACACGTGATTTTATCACGGAAAGAATCATGCTTGGCGGTTATACCATAAATTTACTTGATACGGCGGGGCTGCGTACCGATACCGAATCGGAGCTGGAACTACGCGGTATGAAAAAAACCCTCGAACAGATCCGCCGCTCGGATGCCTATTTTTTAGTAGTTGATAGCAGCGCAAAATATCCGATCTTGGATTGCGAAATTTTGCCGTTTCTCGGCGGAGGCAACTGTTTGGTTTTAGAAAATAAGAGCGATCTGCCAAATAGTCGAAATTGCTGTGATTTTTTGCCGCAATGCGAGCATTGCCGAGTATCCGTACTTGGAGAACCGGATTTGGCTAGGAGGTTGATTACAGGGTTCTTGGCGAAGCATTGTTTTTTGCCGAAAGAAGTTGAAATTGTTATAGGTGCGCGACACGTAGATATCCTTACACGCGCAAAACTAGCACTCGATGAAACTCGTCAAGCTCTAGGAACAATTGGTGTAGAATTTTCAGCGAATAACATAAGGAATGCCCTGGAAATTTTAGGTGAAATGACAGGGCATTACAGCAGTGAAGCAATGCTAGATAGACTATTTAGCACATTTTGCGTGGGTAAGTAATTCCCTACACCGCTGTATCGATATTCTTGTACACTATGGAAGTTAGGGCCCTGTCACTGGCTGACGGCGGAGCATCGATTGAATTGCTGACTCCATCGGTGCTAACGCCATAGTCAATATCTCTGCTTCTCTTGCTTTGCTCCAGCGCTTGGTTTTCCTTTGACCCTTGTATCTGTGTTTTGTCACCAATGCTAGTGTTACTTCCGCTTGTGATTGATATATTAGTATTCACACTGGCGTCAAATCTATCATAACTCGCCGCCGATGACCCGTCCCCTATTCCAGCCGACATATCTATTCCCCCAAAATTTGATTTGAGAAGCCAGTGTAGTGAAAATGTAATCGAATGCAAGAAAATTTTGAGATCTAAATTAAAATTTTGGTAGCCTAGGCGAAAAATTTTTGCATAGGTAGAGCCCTTCGTGAGTTACAATATTTCTAATATTGCCGCTGACTGTTCCAATGGTGGCTGCCAATCAGGGAAATGTACATCTAACAGGTTACCGGTGGCAACCTATGTGATGGTGTATAATACGCAAAAACACGAAATTTCTGTGAATTTTGTTTCGGATAATTTTTTTGAAGTTACACAGTGCAGTGGAGAACTGTTTAAGAAATATTTTGGATTCGCCAAAACAGTCACTACCAATGAGCGGGAATTTTTGGACATTTTCAGTGAAAGTTCGCTTGCGGAAAATTCGTTTCTGCGCGAATACGAAGTGCATGCCTCCACAGGAGGAC
Source organism: Puniceicoccales bacterium (assembly GCA_031283485.1). The sequence goes on from JAITBR010000032.1 coordinate 3,443, forward strand.
ACCAAAGGTTACTGGATTGTTGCCACATCGAACGCACGGGTGACACCATTATTAAATGCAAAGGGATAGTCATCAATCGCACTCGAGATGAAATTACCGACATGGCCCTGCGCATAAGCGAAGACAGGTTGAGGGTGGCACTGGAGGGATCTGGCGCAGGCTTCTTCGATTGGGTCAGAAGCGGAAATAGGGTTGTTTTTTGCGACGCTAGGGCGCTTGAACTTTGCGGAATAACGGATTTTGATACAACAACTGAAAAATTGATGCGCACCATCGCTCCGAAATTTCTAAAACTGTTTTCCAACATTCTACGCGATATTTTTTCGGGGAATCGAACTTCCTTTTCCGTTGAATTTAATTTGCGAAATGACTGTGGACGTTGGCTAGGCGTATCTGGTAAAGTAATAACCTTCGATCCCGCTAGCAGACATCCGCTGCGTATCGCGGGAACAGTGCGTGACATTACGGTGAGCAAGCAGGTTGCCATCGAGCGCGAACGCATGAACGATGTACTCGAAGAACGGATACGAGAGCGCACTGCTCAGCTGGAATCTGAATTGGCAACAAAACTTGCCGCCGAACGGCAGCTAATCGAGAATCTCAACAGAGAACGCGAATTAAACAGCGCTAAAAGCATGTTTGTCAACATGGTTTCCCACGAGTTTCGTACGCCACTGGCAATCATACAGGGAGCCGTTGACCTCCTGGAAAGGCATCGTGGAAAATTGTCCGATGGAGAAAGCATTCAATGTTTGCACAGCATCAGCAAGGCTGTACAGCGAATGACACAAACCATGGACGACATTCTTGTGCTCGGTAAAGTGCAGACTAATCAGTTGAAGTTTACGCCACTTGAAACGGACATTTTTTTCAACTGCCACAGCATTTTGGATGATGTGGAGGGGTTTCAAGAAAGCAAACGCATCATTTTCAAAATTACTCCGAACGTTCCGTCAAAGTTGAATATCGATGCCGGATTGCTATACCACATTGTATCAAATCTTCTCAGTAATGCATTGAAATATTCTCCCGTTGATAAGCCTGTTATTTTCAGCTTGAATTACGGCAATGGCGAATTGGAAATTTTCGTTGAAGACTTTGGCATCGGAATTCCAGAAGAAGATAAGGCTGACATTTTTAAAATTTTCCACCGCGGTTCAAATGTGTCACATCGGCAAGGCATAGGTGTGGGCATGTTCATAGTGAAATACTGTGTCAATTTACACCGCGGATCCATCGCAATTGCATCCAAAGACGGTGAGGGGACGATGTTTCGCGTAAAATTACCGGCGGCGAAAGTTGACCAATGAAAAAAATATTTTTAATCGAAGATGATGTAAATTTGTGCGGCATTTTGTCAAAGATGCTTAAATTTGAAGGCATAGAAGTTATGGTTGCCCACAGCGGTCTAGCGGCCAGGGAAATTCTTGAGCGAATAAATAGTGCTGATGCCATTGACGCGATTCTATGCGACGTTATGATGCCCGGTATGGATGGCTACGAATTTTTAGAATATGTGAAACAAAGCGGAAAATTCGCCGCTATTCCGTTCATATTTATCAGTGCCTGTGTGTCAAAGGATGAAGAGGAAAAAGGTCTATCCATGGGGGCAAAGGCTTTTTTAAAAAAACCGATCAACATTTTGACAATACTTTCAACTCTAAACAATTTTAGCAGAAACTAATGGTGGTGGGAGAGCGATTCGAACGCTCGAAGAGGAGACCTCGACAGATTTACAGTCTGCGGCTAGCGGTTTTTAATAAACTTTGCTAAAGTTCGGTTTTTCTTGATTTTATGCGGTTTTGAGCTTGATTTGGATTTGCAACTGTTATGCGCAGTTTGTAAAAGTTTGTTAAAAATTGCCGTAGCTCAGACCCATATTGGGCCCCAAAAATTCATTACAATTTTAAGGATAGGAAAATTATGAAAGATAAAACGTTTATAAATTTTACGAAGAAAGCACTCCTGGAACTGCCAGTCCCGGGAAAGGGCATGCTGACATTTTGTGACGCAAATGAGAAGGGGTTAAGTTTATACGTAACTGCAAAGGGAAACAAGAGCTTCATGGTACGTAAGCGAATAAATGGATAAAATAAGCGCGTAATACTTGGGCACTTTCCGGAGATGACAGTGGACCAGGCGAGGAAGGCTGCCCAGAGAATAAAAGGAGAGATAGCATCGGGAAAAAATCCGCTGGAAGAAAAGGAGAAACGGACCAGCGAGAAGACATTTGGAGAGGCCTATGGGGAATACATGGAGAAATATGCCAGGGCGGAAATGAAGCCAGGGTCGTGTAAAGATGTCGAATTTCGCCTCAAGAAGGTATTGCCACATTGGTCCGAAAGGAGCCTCTCCTCCATAGCAAAACAGGAGGTGAGGGAGCTACACGAGCGCATAGGACGAGAAAATGGAAAATATCAGGCAAACAGAGTATTGGCATACATTCGTGCGATTTACAATAAGATGATCGCTTGGGATTGGGAGGGAATGAACCCAACCATCGGCATAGGGAAATTCAAGGAGACGAAGAGGGATCGGTTCATACTGGAAGATGAGATGCCCAAGTTGATGAAATCATTGGAAGCGGAGCCGAATAGAGATATGGCGGACTTCTTCCTGCTGTGCCTGTACACCGGGGCGCGAAAATCGAACGTGCAAAGCATGCGCTGGGAGGACATAGATTTCAGCATCAACGAGTGGAGGATTCCGGACACAAAAAATGGAGACCCCCAGCGTGTTCCTCTAGTAGATGAAACCTTAGAGATTTTAGATAATCGTATCCATTTGAAAACAACCACACCATGGGTGTTTCCGAGCGAAGACAGTAAAAGTGGACATCTGCAAGAACCGAAAGCGGCGTGGAAGCGGATATTGGAGCGTGCGGGATTGGCAAACTTGCGGATCCATGACCTGAGACGAACAATGGGGAGCTACCAGGCGATAAACGGGGAAAGCTTGGTAGTGATCGGAGGGACACTGGGCCATAAAAGCCCGCAATCCACAGCAATATATGCTCGACTGTCGAATGA
>JAITBR010000042.1 GCA_031283485.1 Puniceicoccales bacterium
TGAACCACTTCTCATTGTTGCACTAGCCATTGCCGTTGGAACAGTAATCGTCGCTCTCTTTCTTCCCATGCTCGATTCACTTCAGCGCATGGGCATACCGTGACTTCGGCGGAAATAGCGAAACCGTTTCCTGGCGATGAAAATCAGTACGACCCCAATAATGAACAGAAAAATTGAAAGAAATTGCCCGCGAGACATTCCGCAGATCATTGGCACATCCGTTTCCCTGTAGAATTCCGTAGCTATGCGGGCAATGGAATAACCTATCAGAAATTCGCCGGTTAGCTGACCTTCCGCTGTACCCCTTGATAACCAGAAGCGAAGCTGCATATATATGAATAGGAGAAGCCCCTCTGCGAAGCCCTCGTATAATTGTGAAGGATGTCTTGGGGGAATTTCATTTACCACCAGAGCCTTCGGATCGCTCTGGGGGAAAATTATGGCCCACGGTACGTAGGCGATTTTGCCATACAGCTCTCCATTTATAAAATTTCCTATTCTCCCCAGGAGCAGACCAATTGGGGCAACCGAAGAACAAATATCGTTTACTTTCAGAATGCTCATTTCATGAATCTTACAAAACAACCATACTGCGATTGCAACTCCCACAAACCCGCCGTGACTAGCCATTCCGCCTTCCCATATCCTGAAAGTAGACATTGGGTCGTGAATGAGCCCGTTAAAGTTATACATGAGCATGTACCCCAAACGACCACCGGCAATTACCCCAATAATTACATAGGATAGAAGTAGAGTATTCTGGTCACTGGAAAGCGGAGATTTTTCACGTTTGGAATACGAATTCATCATGAACAATGCGATGATGAAACTGATCGCGTAACACACCCCATACCAGTGTATCCCACCTATGGTAGATTCACTCGCAAATCTTACGAAAAATGGATCAATATCGTGCACAATGTATGGCGACATTTTCGCAACTCCTAGTCATAATTTTTTAAAAATCGCGCATGTTTACGCATGAGAAAGCACCCAATCGACGAAACTAATACGAGGAGCGCGGCGACGTTACCTATGCATGAAAACGAACATCCGCATCCGAGCAGCAGATATCCAATGAATGGGGATATGAAACTGCGCATGCCAACGAATGCCGTATCTGCACTCATGTACTGACTCAACTTGTTCTTATCTACAATCTTCGTGACCCATAAACACCAAAGAACCTCTCCTCCACCATACCCCAGTCCCATGAACACGGCAGATAAGGACAACATAAACACGCTAGTCGAATTAAAGAAAAAAATAAATTCAAGCAACAAAAATAAATTTACGATTACCCTCATTCGCATGACCGATAATCTATCAAATAATTTTCCCCAAAAAATTGAGCTTAACATGCGACAACAATATGGAATGGTTGTTATGATAAGTGTCGTAGAGAAGTTTGAAATGTTAATTCCATATTTTTCATTGGCTAGATATTCCGCTCGCAGAGGAAATGTCATTTGATTGGCTATGCCAGTCAGCGTCATTAGAATGAGCATCGCGAAGAATAGTTTGTCGCGGAAGATAACTTTAAAATTTGATAGCAGTGAGCTATCTTCTTGGAGAGGTATCGGTCGCGAAGGAATTTTATGGAATGCGTACGCCGTTCCAATTGAAGCGAGTGCAATGATTAGCAAAATCAGGCGATAATTTTCCAGCCCGGCGTCGAGGATAAATCCTCCAATGGGAGAAAAGATTGCCGTTGCGATCGGAAGCACCATAAGCACGCAGGAAAGTCTATATCCCCGTTCGCTTTTGCTGTAATTGTGGCCGTAAACGTCGACCATTAGAGGTATGTACTGTTTGAATAATATTCTAGCCAGTGCAATTATAACAAAATATCCTCCAAAGGAATGCATGCAAATGCCCGTCACAAGCAAGCAGGCGATGAGTATAAAATAAAACATGCAAATTCGTGTCGCGGGGACATTGGTTAGCTTTGATGCCACATTCACAGTTATCGGAGCAAAGAGCAGCCCGGCGAATCCAATGGAAGCTAACGTAGCTTTGCAGATATCCGATGCGTGAAATACGCGTATTGCAATGAGGAGCACAAAAGTTTTGAATCCCCCTTCAATGATGCCGGTAAAGAAGCAGCGCACATTATCGTAGACAAACATCTGATGGGAGCGTTCGGTAAGAGATAGCTCATTTGACATGGCTCCACAACCATTATAGCTGTGGCGAGATCTTGCAAGAAATCTTTTCTCGGCCAAAAATTTAGGAAATACGGAACAATGCGAAGCCGCTACTCCGCTTTGCCGCATTGTTTCTGGTATAGACTGTGATACATTGAACCCGTTTGCCGTTCCAGTTCTTCGGGAGAACCCTCTTCGATCACGTTACCAGAATCGATCACGAATACTTTATCGACGATGGACATCATCGTAAACCTGTGTGAAATGAGGATTGTTGTTTTGTCTACAATCAGTGCTTTTATGGCCTCGTGTATGGCATATTCGCTGTTTGCATCTAGTGCCGATGTGGCCTCATCGAAAATCAAAATCGGTGCATTCCTCAGGAAAGCTCTGGCCAATGCGATTCTCTGCTTTTGTCCGCCGGACAGCCTCATCCCACTTTCTCCGACGTTCGTATCGTAGCCTTCACTAAATTCGGTGATAAAATCATGGGCATACGCTTTTTTCGCCGCTTCTATGACTTCCGCCCGCGTTGCCAATGGGTTGCCCCACAGTACGTTTTCAAAGATCGTGCCACTTATTAGTGTTGGTGTTTGTGGGACGACGGAAATATTTCGGCGAAGGTCGCGCAGGCGCATATCGCGCACGTCAATTCCGTCGACGGTAACTTGTCCGCTGTCAACGTCGTAGAATCGCAGAATAAGATTTACGATCGTGGTTTTGCCAGATCCACTGCTGCCAACGAGTGCATACGTGTTTCCCCGTTCCATATTGATATTTATCCCATGTAGAATTTCGGACTGTTTGTCGTAGCCAAAACGTACATTTTTGAATGAAATATTTGAAATTACCCCAACTTCAACCGGGTTTATCGGATCCACTATCGTTTCGTGGCAGTTCAGCAGACTTTCGACGCGCCCGAAGCTGGCCAAACCAACTTTTATCAAATTGTTTAGTCTTGCCAACTTTTTGATCGGATCATAACTGAAATACAAAGCTCCAGTGAGGGCAATGAAGACATCCGCGCCTATGCCACGAGAATATGTGTATGCCATGGCAATTCCAACACCAACGGCGGCGATCACTTCTATCAAAGGAGATGAGATTACGGAATATTTTACCGTTTTCATGACCGAATACATTACCCGTTCACAGGTGGAGCGATACTTTAAAATTTCCGCTTCCTCCATGGCAAATGCGCGCACTTCCTGAACTGCGGATAGGTTGTGGGCAAGCTGGGTCATTACCTTTTCCGTATCCCTTTGCAATGTAAGTGTTTTTTTTCGTATTTTCTCACCGATCAATTTGACTGGTACCACGATTAACGGTATGGCGAATATGAATATCAGCAGAATTACGACGTCCGATTGTTTCCAACATAGGTATACCAGTGCGCAAACTGCCCCAATTATACACATCGGCTGCTTGATTATTTCCTGGGAAATTTCGATAATTGCGTTCTGGAGGACGGCGGTGTCGCTCAGGGATTTTGTTATGAGTTCGCCGGGTTCAGTCTTTTTAAAAAACTCAAGTGAAAGTCGCTGAATCTTGTCAAATACCATTACTCTGATTTCTTGTAAAACAACTTGTCCACAGTATCCAATATAGTATGCATTCAGAATTTCACAGATCGCACGAAACGTTATCACAAGTACCGGTAAAAATGCAAATAAACCCAGCATAAAAATTGAGATGTTACTTTTGCCAAAGAGATTTTGGGAAGCAAGTTTTAGCATAACTGGGATTCCAAACCCACTGGCTATTCCGTACAAAAGCCCACTTACAATCGCTATAAAAAACTGAAGCTTTACCTTTTTTAGCAAACCGACATATTTATCCACTCCCACGCGCCCGGTGGACCGACTCCTCGCATTTGACATACACCAAAATTCAAGTCTTCCGATAAAAGAAACCTTTGCAAGATGTAAATTTTGGCCAACATATGAGAGCTATAATGGTCCACAATTTGATCATATTTGGAGCAACCGGATCAATCGGTGATAGCGCACTGAACGTTATCAGGCGCAATCGCGATAAATTTAAGATCATTGGTATTGCAGCATGTTCTAATTTTACAAAATTGGCACAAGTTTCTCGTGAATTCGGTGTGAAAAAAATTGGCATTGCCAATCGGCAGGTATTTGCAGCGGAAAGGGCAAATGGTCTATTTCCGTCGGATGCTACGTTTTTTTTTGGTGTCGATGGAAATTGTGAATTGGCTGTGGATGGGCAGGCTGATTCAATTTTGATGGCAATCCCAGGTGCGGATGGCATTCTGCCGACCATGGCAGCCATTGGAGCACGTAAGACTATTATGTT
>JAITBR010000083.1 GCA_031283485.1 Puniceicoccales bacterium
AAATTGCGCCGTTGAGATGATGCCCGAGCAGATGTTATTGTCCTGAAGTGATCTCAGAAACTCGAGCGTACCCTTGCGCGGCCACACCGGATTGACTCTAAATTCGTGGTTCAATATGACGCGCTTTATCGAACGTTCAGTCAAATCCCCATCTATTACCCCCTGCGTGAACAATTCATTTAGGTAATCCTGCCACACGTCGAATATGTTGATCTCTGGATACAAAATGCCTTCTGCACGGCGAATGTCATAGTGTCCACGGATGCACTCAACATATTGCCCACTTAGTTTTACCTCCGGCTCGAGCACCTCAAAATCGGACGCAATGAGCGCCTCCCTAATGGCTTCGTCATTCTCAACGGATGTATCCGACATGGAATTTGATCCAACATTAGATATGAGCAAAGTCCCGTAGACATCAAATATTACAGCGTGCACATCGCTTAGTTTTCTTAACTTAGGTTTTACTCCGGTGGAAATTTCTTCGAGTGGGTGAGATAGGGCTAGAATTATTTTTGATGCAGCCATAATAATATAACTAATAATGTGATACTTGCTGCCGGAAAGAATTATCATCGGGATGCCACAAGGTCAAGGTGTTTTCTCACATTTTGAGTCACGAAATTTTTTTATTTTCACGCAAAGGTTTCGATTTTTATAAAATTTTTATTCAGATTATGGGGATGATAAAGTTTACATTACAACTGAAGGAAGAGGACATTGAGAAAGTGAATACGTTCCTTTTGGAGAGTGAGTTTCTGGAGTGTGTCATTGATCGCAACTGCGAATCTGGTTTATGCTGTGTGTGTGGATACTTTGAAAATAAAGCTGCCGGTGAAAAAATTTTCAAAACCATAGTGGACAAATTTGCCACAGAGGGTGAGATTAGTGTGGAGTTTATTGCCGAAGCGAATTGGGTCAACGAATATAAAAAGTACTGCCAGCCGTGGTCCTATCGGCAGTTATTTTGGATTCCGCTATGGATGAAAGATGAAGTGGTTGTCCCTTCCGAAGATTGCGTTCCGGTATACATTGATGCCGGAATGGCATTTGGCACCGGCATGCACGAGACTACACGACTATGTGCGCGGGCGTTGATGATGTTTGCTGCAATATATCGCAATGACAACGGCTGGTGCGTTAAAAAGTGCATTGATGTGGGCTGTGGAACGGGCATTCTTGGAATTTCAGCTATAAAATGCGGTTTGCAGCGCGCGCTACTGATTGACAATGACAAAAACGCCATCGCAGTCAGCAGGGAAAATGCCGCCCACAATGGCATAGATTCCTCTAGCATCAACTACCTTTGCGCCGATCTAAAACTGGGCTTGCTCGGACGTGAAGCTGATCTAGTTTTTGCAAATATTTCAGCTAACGCACTCGTGGAGAATTCCGATATTTTGGCAAGTTCAGTTAAGCCGGGAGGGATGCTATGTTTGAGCGGAATTTTGATTGCTGAGATGCCAGATATTCATGCCGCATTTGAGAAATCATTCGGAAAATTTTGGATATCTTACATAGAAAATAAGGCAAAATACGGGGAATGGGGAATGTTCACATTTTTGCGGGGGTGATTTTACTTGCGTTTGCCACAAAATTTTTACCATGGGGGTGAAATGGAGTGTAAAATATTGCCGCTGATGATGGCCATGGTGCTGTTGCTTGTTGGTTGCGATTCTACGGAAGGTACTCTCGGGGGTGCCGCGATCGGCGCTGCGGCTGGTTCCGGCCTGGGATACGGTTTGGGGAAATCCGGTGGGGCGGTGGCAGGTGGAGTTATTGGAGGCTTGGCTGGCGGCGCCATTGGGCACCACATTGCCGAGGACAGCAATTTAAAAATGGCGGTTGCTGAATCGAATCCGGTGCACCGCGAACAATATGCTCCGAGGAATTATGGAAGCTCTAGGGCAGTGTCCGATCAGGAACTTGAACTGAAACGCAGAAGTTTAGAACTGGAACGTGAAAAGTTAAAGCTCGAAAGGCGCAAATTCGAGGAAGATTCAAGCGCATTAAAGCAGCGCGAACTCAATAGGCAACTTGTTGAGCTCGAAAAACAGCGTTTGGAGCTCGAGCGGCAGAAGCTAGAGTTCGAGCGAACCAAAGCGTCATCGGGTAGATGAGAGGTGGAATATTTTAGTACAAATGGAACAGCGTGGGAGATAGGCATTTGGATTTAGCGGAACTTAGGGATTTTTCCTTTGGACCGGATTGGAGGAATGAGTCTCATAAATATGAGGGCGAGCGAATGCGGCACAATGATTCTAGTTTCGAAGGTAAACGCGACTGGAAGGGCAAGGAACGTTTTGATGGTGGGAAACGTGCAAAAGGGCCAATTCGGAACAGGCGAGAGTTTTCCGGAAGGAGTGATCGACATTTTAATGGAGATCGCCGCCACGAAAGATCTGGAACACGAGATGGCAGGCGGTTCGCTGGCGAACGTCAAGAATTTATTCCAATTGTAGAGGGAAGTTTTTACCCCGATGACACCTATTTCAATACTGCCGTTGCAGCTCTCAAACTGACGTGCAAGACGTACGAACTGTTTAACGTTGCGCGCTTGTTCCTGGAGAAACCAGAACGCTTCGTCATTGTGGTAAAAAAAACTGTGGCACAGGATGACAAAAATTTGTATATGTCGACTGATGATGACTTCGTTTTTGCCGATGAACAGAGCGCCATTGGACATATTTTGGCGAAGCACATTGGAAAATATTTCGACGTAACGGAAGAAAATGTAGAGGCCCCAAAGGGTATTTTTGTTTGCGTTCACAGGTGTGGTCTAACTGGAAAATTGCTATGTCCACCTAACTATCATCGCTACCAAGAAATGCTGCTCGAACACCACGGCGAAAATTTTCCAAAAATGTCTTTTCAGCGGTTCAAGGAAAGTATCGAGTCCATTTCCGATCAATCTGCGATAGATGAGTGGAAAGCCAATGTTTCTAAGGTGAAAGTGTATATCCCGAAAGTCAATGATTCCGGGATGCGGCTGACGAGGTATACAGACGTGAGGGAATTTTTTATCAAAAATTTTAAT
>JAITBR010000105.1 GCA_031283485.1 Puniceicoccales bacterium
CGACCACCGTTTCTCGCAATACTTTGTCGCCTATGGCGTTAATTGCATCATCCAAATTCGATTTGAGAGCTAAACGTCCTTCCTCGGCACAAGGTAATAGAAGCGGTTCAAAATTTCCATCATTTTTTTCCTTTGCGGATAATTCACTAGCAGCGGATATTTCCGGCGAGAACATGCCGTTGAACTGCTTCGTGATGCCTTCGAGGAGAACGACAGCTCCCTGCTTTACCGTTTTAAAAAAGTTATATAGCGGCGAGCTACCGAATATTTTGCATGAAAAACTTGACGTTTTGTCACCAACTTTAACATCCAGATATTCGGAATTGTTTTTAGCAGAAGTTTTACACTCTACGCCAAAGATCATCGTTACCGTGGAAAACCTGGAGCCATCGGGAGCCGATTTCAAATCGATTGCTGGGATAAAATCATGCATTTCGAACCCTTTTAGCAAAGTAACTTAAATTTTCAACGCTAATATGCCAATCAATTTTCACCTATTCATCGGTCCCGTCACGCGCATTTCGATCAGGCGATACCAATCCTTTTTTCTCAAGTGTTTCCATTATTCTCGCCGCACGATTATATCCAATTTTTAAGCGGCGCTGCAGAAGAGAAGTGGAAGCCCTGTCACTACTTCGCAAAATTTTGAGGGCTTGGGGAATTATATCATCTTCCCAATCTTCCGATTCGACACTTTCCTCTCCATCTAAATTTTCTATTTGTTCGTGCACGTCCATCATATACTTCGGCGTACCGTTTTTCTCCTTTAAAAATTGGACGATGCCGCTAATTTCATCGTCGGAAACCAAAGCTCCCTGTGCGCGGAGGAGTCCACTTGCACCCGGTGGCTGAAAGAGCATGTCTCCCCGTCCGAGCAGTGATTCCGCTCCACCGGTGTCTAAAATCGTTCTGCTATCGACCTTTGATGCTACCTTGAATGCTATTCTACTTGGCAAATTAGCCTTAATTATGCCAGTTATGACGTTTACCGATGGCCGCTGTGTAGCCAGGATGAGGTGTATGCCAGCTGCACGGGCGAGTTGAGCCAGTCGCGCTACGCAGGTTTCAATGTCCGCTGGAGCTACCAGCATCAGGTCGGCGAGCTCGTCAATGATGCACACAATGTATGGCATCTTTACCATTGGAATATCCACACTGCCACCGCGAGCATTTGCCATATTGCTAATCGCTGATCGTTCCTCCGGCGACAGTGAGAGCTCAAGTTTTCTGGCCTTTTCCTGTTCGGCTGCATCGCGCAATATTTTGGCATTGAACCCAGCTATGTTTCGCACGCTGATTTGGGCGAAAATTTTGTACCGCTGCTCCATCTCGGTAATTAGCCATTTTAAAGCATTCGGGACCTTTTTAGGATCGGTAACAACGGGTATAAGCATATGGGAGAGATCGTTAAACACTTGCATTTCAACGATTTTTGGATCAATCATGATGAAGCGCAAGTCTTCGGGTGAAGCATGGTACACAAGAGAAGCTATTATGGCATTGATACACACGGTCTTGCCTGAACCGGTAGACCCGGCGATCAATAGGTGGGGCATTTTTGCTAGATCGTTCAACATGGGTTCGCCCGTTGTTCCGCGACCGAGAACTATCGGAATGTCCGCTTTCATTTGTGCCCAGTCTGGAGATTCCAAAATTTCCCGCAAACACACCATTTGTGGAGCCTTGTTTGGTAACTCCACGCCAACGCAACCTTTACCGGGTACAGGAGCCAATATGCGAACTGATTGTGCCCTGAGATTAAGGGCAATATTCTTATCAAGGTTGAGAATTTTTTCAACGCGTACACCGGGCGCGGGAGTTATTTCATATCTGGTTATTACCGGACCAGTGTGAACTTCTCCAGGATATACGTCTATGCCAAATTGCGCCAGTGTCTGAACGAGCTGAGCCGAGGTCGCGGCATGGTCATCAACATTTTTACAAATGCGCGGAGCCTGATGCAGGAGATCAATTTTGGGGAAAACGTAATCTCCCCGCTTTTTTTCGGCACTGAGTTCAGCGCCCGCTGACCGTTCCGATGGCGCATTTCTGTTTTTTTCTGATTTTTGCGCCGCCATACTCGAGTGTTTGAGCCCATCTTCGCTAGAATTTGGTGTCATTTTTTTTCCAAAAAAAAAGGAAAATATTCTCCATATTAGCTTGAGTAAAATTTTTACAATTCTCCACAAGAATAGAAAAAGCCGTCCAATTCCTCCCAGAATTATAACCCTAAAGTACCCATATTTTTCGACCTTGCGCCCAATGGCCAGATCGCATGAAGGGTTCTTAGCCAATGTGCACACCAGGCTCAAAACCAGAGTTGTTGCGAGGATTATAACACCTCCAACTTCCCCAAAAATCGGCTCCATAAAATAGTAAAATATGTACGTCCCCGCTATACCACCTAGCCCGCCAGAGTACTTGTTCTGAGAAAACTTGAGAAAATTTTCTGCAGTCATCACACGCTGATGAATAAATTCACCCACTCCCGCTACGCTTAAAAATATCAAAATTATTGCAAGTATTCGTCCTTTATTCAGATCGCGTATACCTGGGAATATTAGGACGTAGCTCGCAAAAAATAGAACAATTGGAATTAGCCAATAGGCCAGCCCCAGGTAACGTATACCATAAAAAGTTACGTAAGCGCCAAATTCTCCGATCAAATTTTCGCGTACACTGCCACTGTTTAGCCCCGTACTTACTAATTTTATTTGATACGGATCGAAGTCAGCAAAAGCAATGAGGAGCAGAGTACCGAATACGGAACACAAAATTAATGCGAAAATTCTCCCCGTTTTTTTCCCAGATTTTGCCCGTGAAATTTTGTCTCCACTCATAGGGATGTTTCTACGCCAAGTTTACTCTTAAATTCAAGGATGTCATGGCCACTTCCGGTCAATAGAAGGATATCATCCTGGAGTAGCTCCGTTTCCGCTGTAATGTCCACAATTTTTTCGGAATTTCGCTGTATACCAACCACGCTCACCCCATATGTTTTTCTCAATTTCACTTGAGCGAGAGCTTTTCCAACAAAATCTTCATGATTTCCTATGCAAACTTGCGACAGATTGAACTCGGATTTTTTAACACTTTTCTGATCAGATTCCGCCTTTAGTATTGCCATTGCCCGGTGAACTTGTGCCTGTTCGCCGAGTAAAATTACGCGATCTTCTGGGAAAAGCATGGTGTCAGGTGGGGGATTGTAGTCCGTATACCCATGTCGCGTGATGGCAATTATCGTCGTTCCAGCACGTGACCGCAATGAAACATCGGAGATACGTAAACCAACGACATCGTAGCTTGATTTCAATACAACCTCACTGATGATGACCGGCCAGGGATATTTGTCGGTGGTTTGTTTCAAAATAGATGCTCTTTGCCTCTGCTCACGCGTTTCCGTTTTGTAGTTAAAATTAGCAATAAAGGTATGTTCGAGTTTATTGTTTACTTTGACAAGTTTTCTCCAAAGAAGTACCCCAATTACAACGATTGCTAAACCAAATGTCAGAATCGAAATCCCACTTGGCAGATACTTTGCTGCAATTCCAAGAAAAATACCACTGAAAAAGAATAGCACAATCAAGCTGGTGATATACTTGAGGATGCCAAAAGCTCGCGCTTGAGCTTGTTTGTTTTTTATGCGATCGCCGGTGAGACTCCCTAAAACTCCAAAAAGTATGTCATTGACATTTTTTGTTAACCCGACGAGAAACGGTAAGCACATTAAAAAAGTTAATGCCCATATTATGGTTTGCATTATTTCGAGCTGAAATATATGGTTAAACCTGCCCGTATTCGTAAAAGCCGCTAAATATGACACCGAATACAGGGTGCCACTGAGGAGAAAAAACCACAATATAGCCTTCAGCGCCGGCTTGGACACTATTGAAATGAGGTCATTTTTGGACAATTGGCTATCGGCCGAATGCAAAATATTGTGGTAAAATGTTCCTATTTCCTTTAAAAAAGTCGGGCAACGTTCCCTTAGAAAATTGAAGATTTGCGTCGAGCGTCTGTTCAGCGTCGACGAAATCAGTATCGTCCCTATCGCCACACCGGATGTAATTGAAACAAAATTTTTGTCCACAACCCCCAGGCTACTTCCAAGAGCCGCGATAACGAAACTGAATTCTCCGATTTGCGCTTGGCAAAATGCTGCCCTAAATGCCGTTTCCGCCTTTTGCCCGCTCAAAAACAATCCGGCAGATCCAAAAAACGTTTGGCCAATAACCGTCAAAAATGATAGCCAAATCACGAGAAATATGTGATCTAGCACACTATTTAGATCAGTCATTATGCCTATTGATGCAAAAAATATTGCGCCAAAAACATTTCTCAACGGAACAGTTAATGTTTCTATATCCTCTGCGATGCTGGTTTGCGACAGTATTGAACCAGCCAGGAATGCACCCAAAGCAACGGAGAGCTCAAAGTGTTGAGCTAAAACGCAAACGGCAAGCATTGCTCCGGATATGGCCACGATCAATATTTCGGATGATTCGGATTTGAACACCGCGTTTACAAACCACGGCGCTACAAATTTTCCAACGCAAAACACCATGACAACGAATATGCCCAGGAAGAATGTTTTATCCCAGGCCGTATCCCAGGCGAAGTGCCCCGTCAGCGCTATACCAGAAAGAATGACGAGAAGCAAGATGGCCAACATATCCTCCATGATCAAGCGTCCAATTGCACACTGTGCAAAATCGGAACGCAACGCATTTTGTTCCTTCAAAATGGGGATAGTTATCATCGTTGAACCCATGGACAGTAACGCTCCGAGGAAAAGTCCATTAAGTCCGGACCAGCGAAACATTGGAGCAATCATCAGGCCTATGAAAATCATTCCGGCCGTTTGCAATACGAGTGCAGTAAACGAGGGAATGAAGAGCTTTTTTAGCTTCAAAAGATCAAACTCCAGGCCTATGAAAAACATCAAAAAAATGACCCCAAGTTCGCTCAAGTGATGAATTGTGCCCACATCACCCACCGTAGGAACCAGCTTGAAATTTGGTCCGACCAAAAAGCCGGCAATTATGTATCCAAGAAGTAACGGAAGTCTCAAATAATGAAAAATTATCGCGAACACACCACATGCAAACAACACAATTGCGAGATCCTGAAGCAAAGAGAATTCCATTTGTGCCGAAAGATAACCCTCGCCCTGTATTTTAGCAACTTAAAAAACTGGTGCATTGGCCTCCTAATTCAAGCGTCATCGATGAATTTTTTAAAAAAATATCAAAAACAAGCTTGACATTTAAATTACCATTCAAAGTTCATGTGAAAGTTGCCAAAAGTTTTAAAGTTAAATTTAGGCAATTCAACCCAAGATATGCCATGAACACAAAGAATGATAGCGACAATGCAAAACAGGTTCTGCAAAATGAGGATCTCGTTAAGCTCATACGTAACAAAATAAAGGCTTTTATTTAAATTTTTAGTGCTGTACATGCGCTAATTAATCCGCTTTCTCCTAGAAGAGTGGCGTGCGTGAAAACAATGCGAGATTTTTTCCCATTGAGTTTCGCGTGCGCCGCTTGTAGTTTTTCCTACATTCAGCCATTTAACGCATTTATTCATTGACATTTCAATCGAAAGAACCTTAAAAATTAAAAATTCATTGGTGGTTGTAGCTCAGT
>JAITBR010000089.1 GCA_031283485.1 Puniceicoccales bacterium
CTGTCCACATATTTTTCCAATTCAAACCTTCTTTCCCTTTTCCACGCCCACACCTGCGGAGAGATGTAATAGAATAATTTTATGGTACCGCCAGCCTTGGCTGACAATTGTTTTTCAAATAACATCCGTGCAATTCTGAGATTTAGCCCTGGATAATCGACTAGACAAATTACTAGAGGTTTGTGTTTTTCTATCCATGCCACTATTTTTTTCAGCAATTTTTTAAAAAATATACACCTAAGAACAACCTCTGCAAACCCCACAACCGCAAATTTCGTTATGTCAAGGATCAAATGTGCCCCAACGTCGGATGAACATCTACCTCCAAATGAACAAATATTCAACTCAGGATGTTGCAATTTTAATTCTTTAACAACTGCGGCGGCGTGTTGATCTCCTGAATGTTCTCCCGCTATCACTAACAAATCTACTTTTTTATGTGGAGAATCCAAATCAAATTCAGAACTCATCTATGGGATAGAGCTAATTGAATTAATCACCGATTGTCAATCCATATCATTTTGGCTGGACCCTTAATTTTTGTAATTCCAAAGACTCCTTTTACGCATTACAAAAAAATTTGCAATAATTTTTCGTTGTAACCAATTCAAACATATGATATTGCGCATTTGTGAACATTTGCGATCAGACCGATATTTTTACAGATGAGGATGGTGAACGAAGAGCCAACAGATACGTCCCTCTTTCCGTTCGCATGCGGCCAAAACGCCTGGAGGATGTCATTGGACAGAAGAATATTATCGGAGATGACTGCCTATTGCCGAAGATCATAAAATCAGCGAGTTTTAGCAGCGTAATTTTGTACGGTCCTCCGGGATGCGGCAAAACAACTTTAGCTGAAGTAATCGCCAATGAAACAGATTCTAAATTCGTAGCGATTAACGCCGTCTTATCAAATGTTGCCGAGTTGCGCGATGTTTTGCTAAACGCACGAAAATTCGGCCGCGTTGTGCTATTTATAGACGAAATTCACCGCTTCAATAAATCGCAGCAAGACCTATTGCTCTACGATGTCGAAAATGGCAATGTGTCACTGATTGGGGCCACGACACATAATCCCGGATTTTACGTGATTTCGCCACTGCTCAGCAGAAGTCACCTATTCAAGCTTGAACCACTTTCATCCGATGAAATTTCTTCGGTTTTGGTCGGAGCAATATCCAACTCAGAAATTGGCCTCGGTTCCTACAAATGTCAGGTGGAGGAATGTGTCATTGATGGCATCGCTTCCATGTCCAATGGAGATCTTCGTTGGGCATTAAATGCCATTGAAACTTTGGTTTTAGGCGTACCGAGTGGAAGCAAAATTACCGAACGCGAATTGAAATGTTTTGCCCAGGAAAGGCTGCTGAGATACGATGCCAATGAAGATGATCACTATGACACGATTTCGGCGTACATCAAAAGTATGCGCGGATGTGATCCCGATGCGGCGATATATTGGCTGGCAAAGATGGTTAACAGTGGAGAAGATCCGCGCTTCATTGCGCGCAGATTGGTGATTTTTGCTTCCGAAGACGTCGGCCTGGCGGATTCACGTGCGCTGCCGCTGGCGTTAGCTTGCTTTGAGGCCTGCGAAAAAATAGGCATGCCCGAATGCCAATTAAACCTCGCCCATGCCACTGTCTTTATGGCGACTGCGCCCAAAAGCAATTCCGCATACATGGCCTTTGATAGGGCAACGAAATCAATTATGACCAATGGTGCACAGGAAGTGCCAGTTTGGTTAAGGGATGCCCACGGTACTGCAAATAAAAGGGTCGGTAATTCCAAGAACTATCTCTATAGCCACGAATTTGACAAGAACGTTAGCGGCCAGTCGTACATGCTTAAAAATGAAAAATTTTACTTCCCAAAGCAATCGGGTTCAGAAGCTGCCATTGCAGACAGGATGAGGGAGTTTGAAAAGCTTCGCAACATGGATGGGGATTCTCATTGACATATTTTTTTTAAATTTTGTTATGGCAACAGGCTGGGGCCGTAGCTTAGTTGGTAGAGCGTGTCGTTCGCAATGACAAGGTCGTCGGTTCGAATCCGATCGGCTCCACCACTTTCTAGTCTGCTAAAATGCAAGGCTTTGCGGGAGATTGAGGGCTGGGAAATGCAGGTGATGGAAAAGAGTCAATTACAAAATAACCCCGCAAAACTCATTTATCTCCAAATTCATAGCGAACCATGCAGTGAAGTGCTAAAATTCACTTGAAAGTCATAATTTCACAGATTTTTAACAAATATTTACACTGGCGGGCCATGAACAAAATTGCAGCAGCATAGCAGCTGTTGGTGGCTATAAATTATTAAGCGTTGCGGGAGCAGCTGAGTTTCTCAGTATATATAAAAGAAAATACCTTAGCTCACTGGATATGTGCAAAGCGCTATCCCAGACTGGAGTCGATCAGGCTAGGAGGAGCGTGAAAGTTTTTCAAGCAAGATCTGCTGAAATTCATAGAATCGTAACCACCGTAGAGGCGCCCAGGGAAAAATGTAGTTTCCAGCGGGATAGCGTCCTATGAGCACAGGTGGGGACGCCAGGGAGCCCCCCTATCGGGTTACCCGCTGAGGGGCCGCTCAGCGTCAAAGAAGCAGCTAAATTTCTGAGCGCATCTCCCCACACGCTGCAGGAGTGGACGTACCGCAACCGCTACTCGACATTAAAATATGTCAAGATAGGGAAGCAGAGAATGTTTCTCATGAAGTATTTGATCGAGTTTGTGAGCTCTCTGCGGGATGGCGCCTGTGGCGGCAGAAGCGACAGGAACGGGGGCTGTGGGTGGTGAAGAAGTACGGTCTGGAGTGGCTGAAATTGGATCTGGCTTGCTCCACACAATTTTTTTTTGGGGGGGGGAGACGACCTACACCTTGAAGCTTTGCAATCCGTGAAGGTGGGCTTGGATTTGGCACCCTTCTGGATTCATTTACTGTCACGGACACAGATTTGTCCATCAATCCGCCTATGCCCAAGCCCTGGTGCACCTGTCCTAGCTGTTTCACCTGAAGGTGGGAGATGAGGGGAAGTGCACTTCTATTTTATCCAGCACCTAATAACATTGTTATTGCCCTCAAACTTTATTTATTAGAACGGATAAATCTGCAGTTGATTTATCTTCGGAAACATCATCGTTTTTGGTGTCTAGCTTGCATCTAATCAGTGCACTCACAAGAGTGTAAAGCTCCTCTTCGCACGTTAACGGATCATTAAAAAGGTCAGAATCTTAATCTTAAGATGTTTAAGTTTAACGGAAAAACAGGGAAAATATATCGGGAACCCTCTGAGGGTGAAGATTTTTCTAACTCTAAGGGTAAAGATGAAGGATATACATTTTTGAAGGGAACAATAGTCATTGCCATGCATGCAGGGCAATGGATTGTTCTGCGCATAGCTCAGTTCATTAATTTCCGCTTCGGCGTGAGGTACTTGCCGGCATACTTCCTCGCGCACATCAGTTGGATGCTGGTGCAGCTGCTCGGTGAATACGCCAGGAAAACAGCCGGCAACGATTCGCTGGCTCTGTACGACGGCTTCCTCGGTCAATTGTTCAGCGTGTCCCTTGATGAATTTTGTCATTTGCCAAATAATATCATGTGCAAATGATTTAACTAACAACTGACTACTTGAGAAAATGGTAGAAGAAATATCTGTTGATGAGTGCGTGCAAGGGGCGGCAAAACACCTGTCAACGGTACGATATTGAACCTATGCTGCTCCGTGGGCATGAAGAAGAATAAAAAGAATGTCAGATTGAGGCATAAGTACGCCGAGTTGGCACAGGTGTTCGATATGTTAAATCCGATATTGGGGCGCGAAAGGAAGCACGTAACCTTCACCATCTGCTATGCCACCCATCGGGAGCGAGGTAAAACCGCTCACCACTGGCGCGCTGTGCAGCGAAATCAAATGTGGAAATAGGTACTTTCCGGGAACTAATTTTCTCGATCAAAGCAAAGTTCAAAAGTAAAATATTTCCTAGAAAATGTAGCCGAGAGAGGTGCAAAAAGAGTTGTAACGGCAATTTTTGGAAAATGAGCCATGCCAGGAGGCGGTGATGTCCCAGTGATCGTTGAATCGTTTGCGACATCCGGCAATGAGCAGAGCGGAATTTCTGGCTAAGTTGGTGAAGATGGGGGAATATGTATCTCTCAGATGTGGGACGCTAAAGTGTATAGTGGCAGTGGAATGGTTACGCCACAGTTGACAGTGCCAGCCTGTCCGAAAAAATAGACGGCAGCGTCTCGTCCCATTGTTCCACTCTTTTTCCAGATTTAATCCCAGAATAGTATCCAAAAAGTTGTGACTGATCTTGGAAATAGATGAGCTGACATCACTATTTAGGCACAATTCGTCGTAGCCACCTTGGTTGACGTGGTTATAGTCACATCGCAACCATGGACCAAATT
>JAITBR010000034.1 GCA_031283485.1 Puniceicoccales bacterium
CCCAATCCTCTTGAAGATGGATAAATGAATTATTTTCGCATATTCCATTATGGATAATATGTTGGAAAATCACCGGGAAATTTTTTCAGTTAGGGGGGTTTAGATCGTCTAAAGAAAAATCGGAGTTTTCCCGTAGATGTCGGTAAAGTGTGCTGCGGCTGATGCCTAAAAGTTTTGCTGCTTTTGTGTGATTTCCACCGCAATCTGTCAAAATTTTGCGAATATTTTTAAAATTTGTTTCCAAACGAATTCCCGTCTCCGTGGCCTTTTGAGAAGTTATGGACGAACTTTTGTCGGGCAGGGGAATGAAATTTTGTTCAGGGGATGCCAATGGACAGGAAAAATAGCTTTTCATTTGTTCCAATGTGATGATCTCTCCCGGATATAGGGCCGCCATGGCATCACAAAAATTGCGCAATTCTCTCACATTACCCGGCCATGCATAATGTCTCAGCGCATCCAATACATTTGGAGTTATGCGTGGAGATGAATGATGGAATTGGAAGAAAAAATTTAGAAGCAACTCCAGGTCTTCGAGGCGTTCACGTAGGGGTGGAATGCGGATAGATACAACATTCATGCGGTAGTACAAGTCCTCACGAAAATCACCCATACGTATTCGTTCTTCAAGTTGTGCATTAGTTGCCGCTAAAAATCTCACATCAATGCAGATTGTTTCGTCTCCTCCAAGGCGTTCAAATGATTTCGATTCCAGGGCTCGTAATAGCTTAACTTGTGTGTGGTGTGGTAGTTCACCTATTTCATCGAGAAAAAGGGTTCCGCCATTGGCTCGTTCAAAATATCCACGATGGCGTTGCCGTGCATCTGTGAACGCTCCACGTTCGTGACCAAAAAGTTGACTTTCAATCATTTCTGTTGGTAGTGCAGCGGCATTAAGTGCCAAAAACGGCCTATCGTGGCGTGCACTTAATCGGTGAATTTCTTGTGCAAACAAATCCTTACCGACGCCGGTTTCTCCCATTAATAAAACCGTAACATTGCTAGCAGCAACGCGTTGGGCAATTTCCATTGCCCGTCGCAAAGTTGGAGAATTTCCGACGATGAGCGATGGAGAATTTGCTAGCGGAGTGATGGTTTTTGTTGATGTGTCAGATTTTTTTTGGTGCAGCGCTTGTTTCAAAGCGGTTTTTAATGTGGATAATTCCAGTGGCTTTAAAAGAAAATCCGCCGCTCCTGCTTTCATGGCTTCAACTGCTTGTTTCACATCACCATAAGCCGTCATAAGAATGCAGATGGGCGGCGAATTAAGGCATTGACAAAAGCGTATTATGTCCATTCCGGATTTTTCCGATATGTGAAGATCAATTAGCACCAAATCAAATGTTTCTGCCTGCAGTTTTTCCATGGCTTTTACTGCATCGATTGCAGTGGAGATGGCATAACAATCGCTCAATGCGAGTGCCAATCCGTCGCGTGTATGATGTTCATCGTCAACGATAAGGAGACGTGGGAATAATAAAACCATAGGATTTGTTTTTCGCTCAATATTCCAATAACTGCAATATTTTTTTCGCAAATTTCGAGGGATGCTATTCCGTAAAAACATTTTCAAAAATCCATATTACGCGAACCGAAAAATTTGCGGAAAATTTTCAGGGAGATTTTTTCATGAAAAAAATTGTTTTAAGTCAAAGCTTTAGACGGCAATGGGAACAAAAACCAAAGAAAAAGTTCTGGGTAAGATTCGACCTATCACTCGCTACGTTCTGGGGTTATTTCGATATTTTTATGCATATTGCGGTGATGGGGTGGCTTGTGCCATTCCGTTGCTCACGGAAGAATGGACTCAAATACCGAGCCGCCAATGTTTTATTCAACGGTTGCCAAGCTCGATGTGGTTATCGCGACATTTTTAAATGTGCCATCGGAATCCGAACCATTTGCCATTAAGAAGGTTATGCCCATCAATGAAAAACATCGTTGCCAGAATTTTTGGTGCTAAGTAACGTCGTATCATCGATTTCATCCTCGGCCGGGATTAGCATATTGTTGTTCATTTTTAAGTTGATTTTTTGGCTGAGAGCAACCCAATTACCGTCTGCAATTACATGCCCATCAACGAGTTGCGACGAATCCACGGATAGGATTATAGTCTTATTTCCCGAATCGTCCGCGCCGGAAGTGCCTTTGATTGGTAAATTTGCACGCTCAAAAAATATATCCCCGGATTCGTTTTTGATAACATGTCCATTAATTGTTGCCTAAGAAGTACTTATGCTTACATTTGTCGTGTCATTATCTTCGCCGTCGGTGACAGTTGCACCCCATATTTTCAATTTCAAACACTGCGTCGATTAAATTCCACCGTTGTTCACAATTGCGTCTCCATCCGTGGATGCTGGGCTGATGGTATCTCTTTCGCTATCAATGGCTTGTGGCTTATTATTTGCGGAATTGAAATTCACAGCATCATTCAGAATTTCCAAAATTCCCCTATTTTTTGGAGTCATTGGTGATTTTGTTTTTGATGTCATTCTTTTTCTTCTATCTTTTGCTCCACCAAAGAGTTACGCTAAATGTGCAAAACACGCGAGAACTCTTCAGATTTGCGTCCATCGTTGCCATTCGGCCCAAAGCACAATCATAGTTAGCAATTCCGTCCATGTCGTTAATTGTTGGCGTGGAAGAAAATGCGACAAAAGTTACATCATTTACTGCAAATGTGCAAGTTGGTAGTTGATAAAAATCATAATCCAAACGGGGCTTCCGGAGTCAACGGATATATGTTGCAGGCGGAGACAAAGTTGTGTCATGTTGTTCGAAACATCAAATGTAAATGAATCATATTGATAACTTTCGGTCGGAAATGTATCCATCGTGTCTTCACCTTTGGAGCCATTTTGT
>JAITBR010000099.1 GCA_031283485.1 Puniceicoccales bacterium
AATCACTTCCCTTGACGGAATTCCATGGACGAGTTCATCGTTGAGTGATATGCAGGAATAAGCCGGATACTTGCACTTTGATCCCCATCCGGAATATCCGAAAGTTGCACTCGTTGCCCCGGCTTCCTTCATCAAATCTCGACCGAAATCATCCAAATCTTGCGTAGATATTCCCTCTTTGGCGAAATTAGACATTTTCCCCAATATTTCAGCTGCAACGCGGCACGCTGCGCGCATTTTAGCTATTTCCATAGGCGTCTTTATGGGTATCATCTTGTTTTACCTGCAAAGAATTAGTAACATGACTGCAGTGAAAATCGCAATTACCAGGCATAGCATCCATTTTAATTTGGGCATGCTGAGATAGTTCAATTTACCTTTGCGTGAGCCATCAACCGTGCTGCGCAAACGCATCCTACTCCTCTTCATGAAGCCGTCGTAATTTTTCTGCAGCAAATGGCCCTCGATTTGTTTCATCGTATCCAGTATTACCCCGACGGAAATTAACGTTCCCGTTCCGCCGAAAAATAGTGCAACGGAATATGGTATGCCACAGACAAAACACACAAAATCCGGCAGCAGGGCTATCAAAGTCAAAAACAATGCTCCGGCCAATGTTAGTCTCGTCATGACAAAGTCTAATAGCTTTGCCGTATCACTGCCAGGCCTCACACCGGGCACATACCCGCCATTTTTTTTCAAATCATCGGCGATCTGGATCGGCCGAAACATCATTGCTACCCAAAAGTAGCTGAAACATAGTATTGTTGTGCCGTAGATCACGTAGTAAGTAGTTGACCCGTGGTTCAACGCTGCGGAAATCTTCTGAAAGAAATTTACGCCCGTTGAAGCGCCAACATACGCAAAAATTTGCTGTGGAAAAAGCAAAATCGCGCTAGCAAAAATAACTGGCATGACACTAGAATAATTAATCTTCAGCGGTAAATACGAAGATTGCCCGCCATACATTTTGCGCCCAACCATGCGATTTACATATTGCACGGGTATGCGGCGATCAGCCTGCGTGACTGCAATCATCAAGGCTACAACGCCAAACAGCAGGACAAGCATCAGTAAACCTTGCCAAATGCCAAGGGAGCCACCTTCAATTCCAGTTGGAGCCTTTAGCAATTTCACCACCTGTGAAAATGCCGTCGGCATACTCGACAGCATGCCAGCTGCAATCAGAAGTGATACGCCATTGCCAATGCCATACTGTGTTATTTGATCACCCAGCCATACCAGCGCCATTGTTCCGGCCGTCAAAAATACCGTAGATGTCACAAAAAATGATGTTTTACCAACAATTACAATATCGCCAAACCGCGCCGAATCAAACCCATAGAACAATTTTTCCGGATAATTCGCCAGTGCAGTTACGAGCAAAAACCCCTGTATGATGCAAATTAAAAGTGTCACATATCTCGTGTATTGAGCAATTTTTTGCCTCCCGGATTCGCCTTCCTGTTGCATGCGGGCAAGTGACGGATTTATCGCCGATAGCAGCTGCAAAATGATTGATGCACTAATATATGGCATGACCCCAAGCCCAAAAATCGCTCCTTTCATCAGAGCTCCACCGGTGAACATATTAAACATACCAAGCAACCCACCAGCGCCGGCTGCCTTGGTAAGCATAAATTCATCTAGCGGTGACATGTCTATCCCGGGAAGGGGAATATTTGCCCCAATGCGTGCAACCAACAATAAAGCGAGCGTTAGAATAATTTTTTTCCGCAGCTCGCCAATTTTTACACAACTTAAGAAAGCGGAAAACATAATTTTATTTCGAATCGGCTTTCACCGCAAACTCCATGGCTTGCCCACCTGACTTTTCTATCGATACCTTAGCACTCGCAGAAAATTTATCGGCAATGACGGTAACTGGCCCACTGAATTCAGCCGTTCCCAATATTTTTATCGGTGTGTCGACTGATCTAATGTAACCGCTGGTGCGCAGAAAATTTTTGTCAATCAAATCAACGCCTTCACTTGCGATATCGACCAAATTTACTGCAACATACTTCGCCCTGAATTTAAAATTCGAAAATCCTCGAATGGGAAAATGGCGATAGAACGGAATTCCACAGCAACATGGCGCCGGAGAATACCCCGCACGTGCCTTACCTCCCTTATGCCCACGCCCAGCTGTTTTCCCCTGGCCGCTTCCGACACCTTTCCCCCGACGTTTTGTTGATTTTGAATAGGCATTTAATCTCGGCAATTCACTGAGTTTCATTTTCAAAAGTCACCAATTTGTTAACATAAATCATCACCGTTCGCCAAACGAAGGCCCCTAACCTGTTCGTAAACTTTCATTTTTCTGAGCGCGTTAATCGTGGCACGCACAACGGAAAGCGAGTTTTTTGAACCCAGCGATTTTGTTAAAATATCCTTTACTCCGAGTGCTTCAAGGACAGCGCGAACTCCCCCGCCGGCTATGACTCCTGTACCGGGACTCGCTGGACGTAAAAGGACCCGACCTCCATCAGATACTCCAATTGACATGTGCGGAATAGTATTTTCTTTCATACTAAAGGACATCATATTCTTCTTTGCCCTCTCGGTTCCTTTTTTTATTGCATCCGGAACTTCCTTCGCTTTTCCATATCCAACGCCAACTCTACCGGCCTGATTACCAACCACAACAAGAGCCGCAAACCCAAAACGCCGTCCTCCTTTGACGACTTTTGCACATCGATTAACGTTCACAACTTTCTCTTGTAAAGTAATTTCCTTTTCAGTGTTACTGGGCGCGATGGTACCGCGCTCTTTCCTTTTTCTTGAATTCGAATCAGCTCTATCAACTTTCTTTAATTCGCTCATTGCAAAAATTTTAAAATTCTAATCCTGCGTTTCGCACTGCATCGGCAAATGCTTTCACACAGCCGTGGTAGCGGCGCCCACCGCGGTCAAACACAACGGCTTTGATCCCGGCATCAACCGCCATTTTCCCCAAAATAGCCCCCATCGCTGCCGCTCCATTCACATTTGAAGCCAGTTTTTGAACGGCACACTGCTTAGATAAAGTGGACAAAAACACAAACGTCTTTTGCGCATCGTCATCGATACATTGGGCGTAAATGTGCTTGGAAGAAAAATGCACAGACAATCGTAATTTTTCTGCTGATCCGCGTACATGTTTGCGCACCCTCGCTTTTCTTTTCTCTCGCAAAATTATCTTTTGTTTTAATTGCATTTTTTACTAATCCAGCTAAATTCACCGTTCCCTAAGCCGTCTTTTTACCTTCTTTCCTGCGCACAAATTCTCCAATTATGCGCACACCCTTGCCTTTGTAAGGCTCGACAGGATGATACAACTTTATATCGGCGGCAACCTGACCAACCAACTGCTTGTCCACGCCGAATACAGACAACTTTGCCCCATTTTGATCGATATCAACTTTGATGCAATCCGGAACTTCGTACAAAATGTCGTGCGAAAACCCGAGGTCAAGATTAATTATTTTTCCATTCATAGTGGCTTTAAATCCAACACCATTAATTTCCAGATGTTTTCTATAGCCACTTACCACTCCGTCAACCATCGATGCCACTATGGACCGCACGGTACCATGCATCATTAAAGAATGACTATCGTCAATTTTTACCGGAGAAACGCGTACTTCATTATCTTCAACTTCAATCAGCACGGAATCGTCAAAAATTTTTTCATTTTTACCTAACGGCCCTTCAACAACGACCCGGGACTCGTCCACCGTAACTTTTACTCCGTTGGGAATTTTTATCGGTAATTTTCCTATCCTACTCACACACAATCCTCTCTACCAAGCATAGCACAATAATTCACCACCGACGCCCTGCTTGTTGGCTTCAAATCCGGACAATATTCCATGTGACGTCGATATGACAACAAGCCCCATGCCACCCAGTATGTTTGGAATTTTCCTAATGCCGCAATAGCGTCTACATCCGGGCGTGCTCACCGCATGAATTTCTGTAATAGCTGGAACACCATTGACGTATTTCAGGTCGATCCTAAGCGAAAATTTATTACATCCATTGCTAATTTTCTCAAAATTTTTAATCATTCCTCCATCCTTTAGCACACGGGCTATCCCTTCTAATAGGCTAGACCACCGCGCGAAGCAGTACTTTTTCTCCGCTGAACTACCGTTCCTTACCATTGAAATAAAATCACTCACAGTATCCATGCGCTTAATTTTTTCCTTTAAAAAAAGTTACCACGATGACTTCGTTACTCCAGGAATTTCGCCAAATGCCACCATCTCTCGCAGCTGAATTCTGGATACGCCAAACCAA
>JAITBR010000026.1 GCA_031283485.1 Puniceicoccales bacterium
CCACCGCGGAGCATACATCCTAATGATGGCAAGTGCCAGTCCCAATATAACAGCAAGAATCATTCCACAGACTGATACTTCCAATGTTACCAGTGCAGCTTTCGCAAAAATCGGAAGTAATTTGACATATCTCTGAATCTTACTAGCCGATTGTTCCCGTTTGAAATGTTCACGAGCGTATGCATTGCCATCATCCACCATTTTGGCGATATACTCATCAAACAAACGATTGTTCAGTCCCCACTTTGATATAATTGATTGCAATTTTCCGTTTCTGATTAGTTCCAGTATGGCGCGGTCCATATCCTTAATCAGGGCGCAATCATTTTTATTAACCGCAATCAAATACTCAACTTTATCAATATTGGCAATAATTTTCACTCCGCTGAGTGCCATCGTAGAATACATGGCAGCGGGATAATCCACCAACACAGCATCTGTCCTTCCATTTTTTAAATCTGAAAACGCACCGTGTTCAGCTGGATAATCCAAAACGGTTATATTTTTATACTTGCTTAGCACAATCTTGGGTTTGGAACTGCACAGTGTACCAACTTTTTTGAACTCACATTCCTTGATAGATTTGATAACCTCTTCATCTTCTCTGACGGCAAGCGATAGTTGGCAAACGTAGTACGGTATGGAGAATAAAACGGCATCCTTATTTTCCTCGCTGCGGAACAGGCCCTCCACTACGGCGTCGTACAATCTTTGATTCAATCCCGGTATTAACCAAGCCCAATCATTTTGACAAAAAACTGGAGTCTTGCCTAGCTGTTCGCAAATGGCCTCAATTATTTCCTTTTCGAATCCGACAAGCTGATTGTTTTTATCGTAAAACACACTCGGAGCGCCGCTCTCCGTGTCTGCCGCCCAGCGCAATTCATTGCCGCCATAGGCTCTTTCGCAAAGAAGTATCAACGTAAAAATTATAAATCCCTTCATCCTACATGTACCTTTTAAGAAAACGCTTTGTGCGTTCATCCTTGGGAGAAATAAAAATTTCGTCTTCATCGGAAATTTCCACTATTCTCCCATCTTCGATGTAAATTATGTAATCTGATGCATCCCGAGCGAACTTCATCTCGTGGGAAACTATGACTTGAGTCATTCCGTCCTTGTCAAGATTTCGCATAACCTGAAGAACTTCTTCCACCATTTCCGGATCTAGTGCAGAAGTCGGCTCATCGTAAAGCATCAATATGGGATTCATGGCAAGTGCGCGTGCAATGGCGACCCGCTGCTTTTGTCCGCCGGATATGCTCCATGGGCGACGGTCATAGAAATTCGTCAGTCCAACTTTATCCAAAAGTTCCATGCCTTGCTTGCGTGAAAGTTCACGGCTCTGCCTTTTGACTACCATCGGGGCAAGCATAACGTTCTCAAGCAATGTTTTATGGGGAAACAAATTAAACGCTTGAAAAACCATTCCGATGCTCTGCCGCAGCTGGTGGGCGCGCTTAAAAAATGTACTACCACCGGCGAGCGCGAGTTTAGAGGAAATTGAAATGCCATTTATTGAAATTTCGCCACCATCTAATACTTCTAAAAAATTTAGGCAGCGCAGCAGCGTAGATTTTCCGCATCCCGACGGACCAATTATGGAAACTAAATCTCCACTTTCGATACTAAGATTCACATCCTTCAGGACAGTATGTTCGCCGTAATGTTTGGATAGATGACTTACCCGTATGAGAGGCTCTGCATTGTCTGACATGTCCGGAAAATTTTGGTACGCTAATAAAACATAACTTTTGGTTCTTTTTTATTCCTTCGAACAAAAGAGGATAAAAAACATAGAAAAACACCACAACAAATCGATGCATCCGCAACATTAAACATCGGCCAGCAATAGTTCCAGAGCCTAACATTGATAAAATCGACAACGTGACCGTGCAACAAACGATCCACCGCATTCCCAATAATGCCAGCACATATCATTCCGTAAATAACCTGATTACACTGCTGCTTTATGTCAAGGTGTCTACGGAAAATAAAAACCATTATCAATACAAAAATTCCAATAATGCCAAGTAGTAGTCCATTTCCCTGAAACATGCTCCATGCCGCACCGGTATTTTGCGTATATGATAAAAAAATGCACATTGGCATAATAGCTATTACCTTGTCAATGAGCCGTGTGTCAGCCAAATATTTAGTAATTTGGTCGCATGCCAAAACCGCCAATAAAATAGCATAAAATATTGAATATTCTTTGAGTTTATTCCTCTTCATAGCCAGAAAATTCACCAGCATCATCGGACACTTCAGTTTCAAATAGTGGCTCCGCTACGCGCTCTTTTGCCACCCTCAGTCGTTCTTGCTCCTCTTGGCCATTCACGGAAAATCTCGTGAATGGGACAGCTTCCAACCGTTTGGCTTCTATGGGGAGTCCGGTTGATTCACATATTCCGTATGTGCCATTGTGTATACGCTCTATTGCTTTTTCTATTTCGGCTAAAGCCTCTTGTTCACTGGACAACAAACTCAAAGCAAACCCCGAATCAAAAGATTCGATGTCAGAGTCATCGGTCGGTATAGTTCCATAGGACAAGTGTTCTTTGGTCAAACGGGATAAGCCTCGTTTCAGGTCAAATTTTAATTTCAGCAGAAGTTTGTAATATTTTCGATACTTTGCCGGTACTTCGAATGGATCTTTATCCCGCGTTTCTGTCTGCTTGGAGATGTTTGGATTAAATCCTAAGATGTCTGCTATTGAAGCAGCGCCGACCTTCTGCGGGGCTTGCTTATTTTCTATGGATACAACCGGACTTGGCTTGGGTTTGACGATTTCATCACTCGCGACCTGTTTTGCCTGCTCGGATTTTTGTCGAATTACCCGGCGCACGTCTTCAAGTGTAAACGCCATGCTACTTTGATTTTTTACACGTTCAAAGGAAAGATTACGATTCTGAATAATTCTGTCCATATTTTAATTATTTTTACATCATGTTACCGTACTTAGCCCTTAGTGCGATCAAACTGTCCTTTGAGATTTTTCCAAAATTTCCTGCATCAAATAACTCTTCGCACCATTTCCAGCTGCGGGGACACTTCTCTCCACGGGCGTGTTCAATGGTAATGTGCGTTGCATCGACATCGGCAAAGCTTAATTCAACCTGTGAAACAATGAACAATTCTTCGAGTATATCTCTATGTTTGTTAAGCATATATGCATACTTATCGTCATTTGCACATTCTATGCTAACCCTAGCGTCCAGGGATTGCCCAATTAGCTTATCCTGCCTTGCGCATTCGAGCTTTTCGTTAATATTGTTCCGAAACTTCAGTAAAAGATCAATTTCCTGCTCTTCCACGTCGAAGTTAATGAAAGAATCGATGTCCGGCCAGTTTAGCAGCTGTGCGTATTGGTTGGCGAATTCACAATCTGTAAGAAGGAATGCCAAAGCTTCGTCGCAGGTGAATGTTAAAATTGGCGTTAACACAGCGATCAAAACATTGACTATCGCATATATGGCTGACTGAGATGACCTTCGCTCGTGGGAATTGAATGCGTGAGTATACAACCTATCCTTCAGAATGTCGTGATAGATACTAGATAATTCAACGGAGCAGAAGCGATTAACCAGCTGATATACCTTGTGCAGATCAAAATTGGTATAGGCGATACTTGTTTCTTCGATGAGCCGCTGTGTCTTTTGCAAGATCCATTTGTCGATAATGGTCATGTTTTGCTGCTCAATTTTGTCAAAACTTGCGTCGAAATCGTAGAGATTTCCAATTTGAAAACGCAGCGTATTTCTTACGGTTCTGTAGGTTGATACGATGCGATCAAAGATGGCGTCGGATAGCGTTATGTCGGTTCTAAAATCCTCCGATGCAACCCATAGGCGAACAACATCAGCGCCGAATTTGTTGACATAATCATCCGCTGTTTGTGGCTCGCTATCGCTCTTTGATACTTTTTTTCTGTTCTCATCAACAACAAATCCATGTGTCAAAACCGTTTTAAATGGCGCTCGGCCATTCTCCGAAATTACACTCGTCCACAGTGATGATTGAAACCATCCACGATGCTGATCACTTCCCTCCAAATAAAGATCGGCTGGCCAAGACAAATTTTCATTGGTCTTGAGGACGGCCCTGTGGCTATTGCCGGAATCAATCCAAACATCAAGTGTATCCGTTGATTTGTGAATGGTGGCAATATCCCATGATTTTGGCACATCTATGCCGGATAAAATTTCCTCCACACTCGATTCAAACCAAAAATTAGAACCGCATTTGCCAATTTTTTCTGCAATTTTCCTTATGATGCCCGCGTCCACTAGCGGATCACCTGCAGTGGTATAAAAAACAGGAAGTGGTATGCCCCAAGTTCGCTGCCTGCTTAT
>JAITBR010000011.1 GCA_031283485.1 Puniceicoccales bacterium
TGAAATGGTGAAAACTTTGGATTCCGAATTTAATTATCGATTTTGTATTTCTATAAATTTGTAGGCATTTTCAGCCTTTGTAAGGGTTTATTTGTTTTTTTGATCGCGCTTGCTCTTCGCCAGTAGCACTTTTTTCCAAAAAACAATAATTTGCGTATTTTGAGGCAATTAATCGGTAACTGATCGGGACAAAATGCAACACTATTTATTTTTTGGAAAATTTCTGTTGTAAATGTAAAATTTAAGTGTTGTGTCACGTACTGTGGATAGTATAATATCTCTAGCGACTTCTTGCATTGGCAGAAATCCGTCGATTCAAACAGGCATTGGAAATGTCATTGCTAGTGCTGCAATTGCGTTTGGCAATTTCGCACGTGACCTACTTGAGCAACCGAATAGTGGAAATGCACGTTCAACATTTCCGCAAACTGCAATGAGTCGGCGCAGTGTGAATTCAACGGAAGAAGACAATAGAAGAATGCTGCGTATGCCTCAAGTGCCAATCAAAAGCTTTGATGGGCTGCCATTCTGTGCAGATGATATCAAAGATGCCGTGACAATTGCCGCAGCTTCTCAAAGGAATGACATTAATCAAATTGGATACGTATGTGGCGTACCGAGGCGCAATGTTAAGACACGTTACATACTAGTGGGCAATCAGACGAATTTGGAACGATGCACAAGTGAAGATAGCCGTCGCAAGGTAAACACATTTTTGGCCAAACTCGATCAAAGCCAAATGTTTTTTTTCAAAAATGGAATGATTAGAACGAGGTCTGGACTGCAAGCAACGATTGTGTGGAATGAGCAATTGGGGAAACTTTTCATATATTTCGATGGAACAGATCTTATGGATCCACACAGAGGACCACAAACGATATTGGCCGATGTGGGAATCGCATCAGGCGTCATCAGCCCGATGTTTAATGAGGCGGTAGAACTTGCAAATTGCGCAATTTCTGTATTCGGCCGTAATGTTGTATTATCCGGACATTCGCTCGGGGGCAGCGTATGCCAATTTGCATCGACTTCCCTTTTGATTCCGGGTATTGCTATAAATTCAGCCCCAGTTAACGAGGGATGGATGTCGAATTTGCCAAATGAAAAACTGAGATGGGTCCAGGAAAATAGCTGCCAGATATCAGTAAATGGGGATATTTTCGGCCTTGCATCGGAAATAACGAACTCAGTAGGTTACGTACAGCTTTTTAAAAAAACAATGACTATCCCATATAAAGGGGATGAAAATCCTCACCGCATAATTGCAGCAAAGGCTGCAGTGGACGCCTGGTACGCCTCTTTTTTGGGAAAAGCCCAGGGATAATAATTAACGCTATGTTTCCCTTTCTTTCGACCTTTAAATTTTCCAAAAAAGATACCGGAGAGTAGAGTGGTTTTCGAGACGAATTTTTACACCCAAAATAATAAAAATTTTTCACATTAAACGTGCAAATTACAGCTACCAATTTGCAATTTGAGTGCAATTTTATTGACGTTTGCCGGTAGAAAGAACACCTTTTTAGCGAAGGGCCATGGATTCAATTTTATTTAAAATATCTAGTCAAGATTTTAATAATCAATCGCTGGAAATTGACGAAGAAGGTGATAATTTTGAAAAATTTATGGCAAAATTGTCCGAATGCGCACCGAGCGAATGCGCTGTGCTGGAAATTGCCGAAATGTTTGCTGAGATGTCTCCACAAGATCGGTTGCTCGCTTGCACACATTGCCCCCTGGAAGGAGACATGACTTTTCCAAAGTTTCTTGCAGATCATGCGAAAGGAAATCGGCAGGCGTGGCTGCTTTTTCTAAATGCCGCAAAAGAAGTTATGCGTGGTAACCGCGAGGCTCAGGCGAAAATGTGCGCGATAACTGGTCGTTGGGAGGTTACTTTTCCGGTATGTATTGTGCAAAGTGCGCAAGATTCGGAGGTTTTGTGCCGCCTTTTCGAAATGATTAGTGAGTTTGATCACAATATTCAGAAACAAGTATGCAGCAAGCTCATTGGCGTAGTCGAAAATCTTAGCTATGACGCGCGTAGGCAGGTGCTTACCGCGGCCGATAGGCGGGGAATTTCATTTTCGGTCTGCGCTGTGCAAAGCATGCTAAGTTCGGGAAATTTGTGCCGCCTTTTCGAAATAATCAGTGAGTTTGATCACGGTGCCAAAGAGCAAGTGTTCAATGAAATTTTTCAGGAATGTCTATTTGAGTACATACCGGACGATAATGTTTGGGATTTCATTGCCGAAAATTTTGCAGAATTTTTCCCAGAAAAGATCGGAGAATCTCTCCGGGCTTCTCTCAGTTATTTGAAGCCAAAAAATTATGGTAGTATTTCCGGAAGGGCAGATTTCATTTTGGAGACTTTTGATGATAAATGATGAAATCAGCTTCAGTATTATAAGAATAGCCAGTTGTCTTTTGTGGAAGTTGTGAAAAATCCACCACACGAGATTTTGCATTGTTTTTTTGGAAAATTTGTTACCATCGGTCGCATTATAACATGCCTTGGAGGAAAATGATGAATGCTGTCGTGAATACACTTGAAGTTGTTTTGGCTGATACGTATGCGCTGTACTTGAAAACACAAAATTATCATTGGAATGTGGAATGTGGGAATTTCAAGGCGTTGCATGAGATGTTTGAATCTCAGTACGATGATTTGTTCGCAGCGATCGATGTAGTGGGGGAGCTTATTCGCGGTCTCGGTTCGAAGACCATAGGGACTTTTGAAGATTTTTCACGGCTAACCAACATAAAAAGCGGTAACAAAGATGCCAACGCCGAACGCATGGTGGCGGATTTGTTACATGATCATGAGCTTATTGCGCGGACACTCGGCAAGGCCATGGAGGTTGCGGAACAGAATGGAGATGGAGTAGTAGCATCGTTTTTGGGCGAGAGAATGTCTGTGCACAGGAAGACCGCTTGGATGCTGAGGAGTACTTTAGTCAAATAAGGTTCTTTGCATTTGATTTCAAAAATTGGAGGTTTTGCACGTTTTGCCATGTCTCCGGTTAAATTTTTAAAGAAGTATGACGCCTTTCGGAAATTGTATCCGTTCGGATCAAAGTTTTCGGAGGTAGATCCGGACGGCAATCGGTTGCATTACATTGAAGTTGGAAATGGTGAGACAATTTTGTTTTTGCACGGATTTCCAGCGTGGTCGTTTATGTACCGCAGGCTTATACTGGAGCTGGCTTCGGATTTCCACTGCATTGCACTTGATAACCTTGGGTATGGGTTTTCTGATAAACCGCTGCGCTACAAATACACAATCCAAAATCACATTAAAAACGCCATAAAATTTGCTGAAAATATGCATTTCAAAAAATTTCAC
This sequence comes from Puniceicoccales bacterium, assembly GCA_031283485.1. Next base: position 3,341 of record JAITBR010000011.1, read on the forward strand.
ATTGTGATGCATGATTTTGGCGTTGGGATTGGTCTAGCGATGGCTGAGCGTTGGCCGGAACGCATAAGCAGCATGGTGTTTCTAAATTCCTCTTGCTTTAAGCATCCAAAGCTTCCATTCACGATAGTGCTCATGAAAATTCCAGTTATCAGCACGATCTTGACGCGCTGCACTAATCTACTTCAGGCCATGTTTCTGCACATTGGGATGAATTTTTTATCGAAAGAAACTAAGGAAGGTTATCTGAAACCCTACGATTCCGTCCTAAATCGTGTGGCAATAAGCGGCGGCTTGAGCGATATACCGCTGTTCCCGGATAATCCTTCTCTGGCAGCATATGACGATATAGAAGCCAAAGCATTCATCTTGTGCAATAAGAAGATGAAATTTTTTTGGGGAGATCTAGATTTTTTCCACAACTTCGCCTCACTCAAGCGCTGGGCAAAGATACTTCCAAATGCACTGCTAAAAAGATATGAGCAAGGTGGTTATTTTTTACTCGAAGATTTGCCGGAAGCCAGGCATGATATCCGCGTATTTTTGCTGAAATGCCGAGACATCAATAAGTCCATGTTTAAATAAAAACTGCCCTCAGCGTTACGGTCGCAAAAACTAGGCAGGTGTATCCCACAAACTTCGAAACTCTACCGCCGATGAGAAGTCGGTCAATTGCATCGCGAAGAAGGTAGGGAGCCGCTCCAATTGCCATCGCAAAGATAACGATAATGTACACCACACAAACAAATGCCCCGTGGAGAAAAAATGTTGTGCAGTAAATTTTGTCGAGAGTTTTGTCGCACAGAAGCAGCAGCAATATGGCTAATCCTCTTACGGCGAGCAGATCTTTCACTCTAAAAAACGACAGTCCATAAATCAGAGAAAATGCTGCGAATAACGGGTATTTATAATTTCCAAAATCTGCCACACTTAGGTGTAAAATTTTGTATAATAATATCACCACTGCCATGCCAAAGAGCATAACCGTTACCGTTCGGTCGTATAATAGCGAATTTCTCACTTTTTTCAGTCGATCCCTATCGAACAGACAAAGGTAAAAAGACGCAAGTGGTAAAAAACAAAACAATGCTAGCGTAACGCGCTGTTCCATGAAACAATAATGCATTCTGAAATTACAGTGTACAAACTAAATTTGATGCCATTGGGGAATTGATCATTTATTTTACTTACCATTTTTCTGAAAAAATGTCTCTGGCATGTCGAGATTTTCAGTATTATTTTTTGGCAAAAATGTCAATTTATATTGACAAAGCTAAAACTAGGTGATGGTAAACACTATTATGAAAGTAAAAAATCAGCAGGACAGTCTCGCTTCTATCGAAATTTTGGGAGATGCGAATTCGCCTAAGCTCAGTTGCAAGGGCCGCAAATTTACACAGAAGGAGGAGGTGCCTTCTGAATTTTCCAGCGACAACCCTCAAAATATGTCAAGTGTACGTGTGCGAGATCGCAATAAAAGTTCATTAGATTCACTCAGCTGTAAATCTCTAACTGGAAGAATCGATAGTCATCGTGCCAACGGAAATTGTTTATTTTTTGCTTTATACGAAGCCCTTGGAAAGGATGAAAAACTCGGGACTGATAGAGATTCTGGAATTACCGTTCGCAATTTGAAACAACACATAGCTAATTCACAAGTTTCACAAATAAAGCGCATGTGCGAGTTTGGCATTAGCCATAATTCACTCACGGCGATAGTGCAAAACATGTGGGGACGTATCGATGACAGCGTTGGCACATCGGGATCGATGTACGGAATAATAGACAACGGAATTTGTGCTGAAATCATAAGCAAATACAACGCCGAGGCGTCAAAAAATGGCCGAATAGACCCTAGTAATGGAGAAGTGAAGAAGGTCATTTGCCGAATAGCAGAATTGGTGGGCATGTGTAAAGATGATTGTTTTTACATGGGAACACACCATTTGCCGAATGTGGCACAAATACTAAATCGGCCGATTTTACTCATAGATGCCGACAGTGTGAGTGTGGAGCCGAACAAGAATAATGGCGAAGAGCGCGAAGTGCATTTCCCTGGACAGGTGTCTTCTTTCACGCTGTACAATCCAGATGAAACTACAAAAGTATATTTTATAAATGAACAGGGAAAAATATATGACAAAACCACAGATATTCTTCCCGTCTTCCCCAAAGGTACGGTAGTTATTGCCAAAAATCCGGGACATTTTTATGGACAGCCATCGTTTGAGCAGAACAATTTGCATGTGAAGCTTGGAGATACGGAAAAACCAGTGCGAAATTTTGAAGATTTAGGCATAATGTTTGAATCCGATGCTTCGGATGTGGCAGGTGTGGCACAGGATTCCGAAGATGCATCCATAAAGACTCTACCCCGGTTACTCTCGCTCGTTCTCCTACTCATGTCGGCAATGGCAATGCGCTCCAAGCTCAACCCCATAAAAAATCCAACTTTTTTTGTGAGTATGTTTGGCATAGCATAGAAAATTTGCCACACGCTGCGCTGCGGGCACATTCGCGGAAGTTTACGTTTCACACAAACGCTGCATTTGTGCCAGTTGTTTCCTAAGGCGAAAAAAACATATCACGCTAAAAATGAAGTATGCGCAAGCCCCGGAGATGCCGATGCACAAAATATTGTGGAAGAATCGCAGACCGATGTAGCTCGGTAAAACACAGAAAATGGCAAAACAGAGGGGATTGATTGCCATCGTGAAGCGCGTATCGCCAAAAGCGGTCAAATTCATGCGCAAGTTAAAAGCATGCGCATCTGCCAACAACCAAATCCACATGGTGAATAGCGCCTGAGGCAACAAATTTCCAGATGTGTCGATATCCGTTGGACAAATGATGGAAATGATCGGATTCGGATAAGCAACCATTATTACAAATGACAGTGCTCCCGTTACGGCGGCGAGGCGCCTCCACGAAGATGTGTTTTTTCGAATCATATCCCAATTTTTCGCACCGTAAGCGTTGGAAGTAATTATTCCAACGCCCTGCCCAATACCTTCAATCATGAAATATGCCGTAACGTAGCAGGTCTGAGTCATGAATAAAATTGTAAAATCTTCACTACTCACATTGATCGCTGCCAGCTGGATGACAAAGCTCCACAAGCTGCCGCCTATGAAACAGTCAATGGCATTTGGTAGACCAATTTTAAGACTTTCAAGGAATAATTTTTGGTCGAATCGGAAATCAAAAATTCCATACTTTACATCATTTTTCCCGCAAAAAACTATGGCAGAAAACAGCAATAATTCAATTATCTGCGCACTTACTGTGGCGATCCCAGCCCCGATTATTCCTAGCTCAGGAAATGGACCCAAGCCAAAAACAAGGGCAATATCCAAAAGAATATTGATCACATTGCAAATAATTGATACATAGAGGATAATTTTCGTTTTTCCGCGGCCCGTGAAAAACGATCCCAATGCCCCCATGGCAGCGATCGGGATCGGGATTGCAATCAATAAAATACGCATGTACGGCAGCCCCAACTGCCGCAAGTTTTCAGCCAACAAATGTGGAGCAACCCAGATCGCGAACACAACCATTATCGGAAAAAGGATCACCGCGAACCAGATCATCTGCCAAACGGCAGGGCCAATCTTTTTGTAATTTTTGCTGCCGTTGAATCGTCCAACGAAAACATCGGCAATGAGTGAAATGTTGAGTGCCGTAAAATAGATGGTCCACCACCAACTAACCGTCCCTGCCATGGATTGAAAGGCGGCATTTGAGTATTTCGCCACGACCATACGATCAGCCAATATCATAATCATGTTCGCGCCTGAAGAAATGATCAATGGCCAAGCAATAACCAATAATTCACGCACAGAACCAGGCTTATATTTGGTCAGTTGATTATCCATAATCTATCATTTTGTTTTGCAAATACCCACTAAAAAGTCCAGGCTTTAGTTACAGCTAGCCAATGTAATGGCTATTTGATGCCATGAAGTTTTTTACAAAAAAAAACAAACTTTCAGAACATGGCACAGCGCTATTCTCACAAATTTCAATCTTCACATTGACACTTTCTTTCTTCTGGGCATCCGGCCTTCAACCAAGCGTGGATAAATTTGTCAATGTCCCCATCGAGAACGGCTTGCACATTGCCGGTTTCTTCGCCGGTGCGAAGGTCCTTGACCATTTGGTATGGTTGTAAAACATAACTGCGAATTTGGTTTCCCCATCCTATTTCTCCCTTGGGGCCATAGAATTTTTCCATTTCGGAGCGTTTTTCGTCCTCCATGCGTTCGAACAGGCGTGAACGCAAAGTTTTCATGGCGGAATCCTTATTTTTGTACTGCGAACGTTCGTTTTGGCACGTCACAACGATACCGCTTGGCACATGAGTAATTCTGATTGCGGATTCCGTTTTATTGACATGCTGCCCACCTTTCCCGCTCGAGCGGTATGTGTCAATGCGCAGGTCAGCCTCACTGATTTTAACTTCCTCGTCATTTTCAATTTCAGCAATAACATCGACGGAACAAAATGAAGTGTGGCGCCGTTTATTTGAATCGAACGGGCTGATTCGCACTAACCTGTGGACGCCGCGTTCTGATTTCAAATAACCGTAAACGTATTCACCTTCCACGCGTATGGTGGCGCTACTTATACCGGCCCCTTCACCCGGTTGCATGTCTTGAATTTCACATTTCAGTGAATTACGTTCCGCCCATCGGACATACATCCTGAGGAGCATATCACTCCAATCACAGGACTCCGTTCCGCCAGCTCCGGCATGTATCGTTAAAAAGGCGTTACAAGAATCGTGTTTACCTCCGAGGTATAGTGCCAGTTCCATCTGATCAAGTATCCTGGAAATGCGGGCTATCATAGCGGAAGTTTCTTCGAGGTATTCGCCACTTTCTTCGCCGGCTTCCAGAATTTCCGCAGCGACTTTAAGATCCTCGAATCGTTCATTAACTATCGCAATGCCGCCTACTTTTTTCCTGAGGTAATTTAGTTCTGCTATTGTTTTTTGCGCGCACTCTTGATTATCCCAAAATCCAACCAGAGCCATTTTTTTTTCCAATCTTTCGATTTCAAACTTCATTCGATCAGTATCTAAAAATTTTTGTAACGCGGCAATCCGCTCCTCCATCGAGTTTATTTGCGACAAAATTTTAGGAATTTCCAAAGGCATGGCAATATTAGTGCAGACTTTCCTTTTTTTTTCCAGAAGTGTTTAAAGGAAGTTTTACCTATGGGATTTCCCATGGAAAGCAAATTTTCGAACAAATTTGCTTTCCATTGCTACACGACTTGATTAGAGTCCGCCACCAGTGGTCGAAAACGTTGTCATAGCTGGTAGCGGATGCGCCGGATTAACATCTGCGATTTATTGTGCACGAGCCGGCCTCAATCCATTGGTGATAGACGGTACGCAACCGGGTGGACAGCTGACCACTACGGATGAAATTGAAAATTTTCCAGGATTTGTTGTTGGTGTGAATGGCTTTGAATTGACAAATCGCATGCGCACGCAGGCCGAACGTTTCGGAGCACGTTTTTTATCCGAAAGTATCGCTGCGGTTGATTTTTCAATAAACGTGAAAAAAATTATTTGCAATGCCACCGAAATTGAGACATATGCCGCCATTATTGCAACTGGAGCTGCATCTCGCATGGCGAATGTACCCGGAGAGAAGGAATTTTTTGGCGGTCGAGGGGTCAGCGTTTGTGCAACATGTGATGCTCCATTCTTTCGAGGCAAGGTCGTTTGCGTTGTAGGTGGTGGGGATTCCGCCTGCGAAGAAGCACTGTTTTTAGCGAAGTTTTGCGAGCGCATATTTGTAATTCATCGCAGAGACGAATTTCGGGCATCGAGAATTATGGCAGACAAGGTGCTAAATAATTCAAGAATTTCCGTAGTGTGGAATTCTGTGTTACACGAAATTTTCGGTGAGGATAAAGTTCGTGGAATAAGAATCAGGAACGTTAATGATGCTGCAATTTCTGAAATTGGGTGTGACGGCGTGTTTTTAGCAATTGGACACACCCCAAATACTGGGCCATTTAAATCTACTCTTGCAATGGACAACGACGGTTATATCCTGGGGAAGGGATATGGTTCGGTTGAAACTGCCATCGATGGTGTTTTTGTGGCGGGGGATTGCTCCGATAGGAAATTTCGACAGGCGATTACTGCAGCTGGAATGGGCTGTATGGCTGCAATTTCTGCCGAGCGGTTTCTTGCCAAAAGGATTTAAAAAAATGAAAAAATGTCAATTTTGCGGGAAACCGGCTACGGTGCATTTTACACAGATTATAAATAGCGAAATGCAAAATGTTGACCTCTGCGACGAGTGCGCGACTAAACACGGTTTATTTGAGCAGGGTGGTTCACCGCTTTCCATACTGGTGGCTCTCGGAGAAACAATGTTTGGCAATGTGCAGCAGAATTTGACCGTAAATGGATTAATTTGCTCGTCTTGCGGGTGCACGCCGATAGTTTTCAAAGAAACTGGACGTTTGGGATGCGAAAATTGCTATAGAGATCTAAAACCGCTAATTGAAAAAATAATCGAAAGCTTCCAAAAGGGAATGTGTCACGTTGGCAAACGGCTATGCCCTAGTGGCGCTGAAAACAATAATGATTCACAGCCATGTGACGCGCGCCAAAGTAATTTCATGCGTGATGTTGACGATTTAAAACTTGAGCTCGAGCGCGCCGTTACTGAAGAGCGCTACGAAGATGCTGCCATTTTGCGCGATGAAATAAAAAACATTCGGGATGGTTTATAATGAGTGAGTTAAGTGCAACTTTATTTCGAGATGATTCGAGTTCCTGTTCAATGCCGATTGTGGTAAGTTCTCGCATTAGATTGGCGCGCAACTTGAGAGGATATAAATTCCCCCGCCATGCGACGCACATGGAACTTGCTCGTGTTTCTGACGTGTGCAAATCAGTGCTGATGGGCTGTGATTTGCTGAAAGATCTAAAAATTTTTGCAATGGATACTCTAAATCCCGTGGAACGGTGTGCATTGATTGAGGCTCATTTGTGTAGCATTGAGCTGTCGAAGAGCGAATTCGGCGCGGGACTGCTGGTCGCAAATAATAATTCCACGGCGATAATGTTCAATGAGGAGGATCATTTGCGCATACAATCATTTCGGAAAGATTTCGATTTCAAAACGATGTGGCCGGAAATAAGCGAACTCGACGACTACATTGCTCACTCGGTGGACATTGCCTACGATGATAATTATGGTTTTTTGACGGCGTGTCCCACAAATGTTGGCACGGGAATGCGCAGTTCGGTGATGTTGCATTTGCCGGCTCTTGTTATTACCTCGCAAATTAATGCAATAATTAATGCCGTACAGAAACTTGGATTCGTTGCACGCGGGTTATTCGGCGAAGGAACCGGCGCTTCCGGTGGCATATTTCAGATTTCAAACCAATATACCATTGGACTTTCGGAGATTGATATCATTTCACGGTTGTGTCAGGTAGTTATTTCCGTGATAGCCAGCGAAGAGTTGGCTCGCAAATGGCTTTTGAAAAACAGGAATTTGTTTGTGTACGACAATCTCGGTCGCTCATTTGGGCTCCTAAGCTGGAGTTATACCATGGGATCCGAAGAGGCCATTAGACACCTATCCAACATGCGTTTAGCAATAGATTACGGTTTTTTGCCACAAACGTGGCGTTCCAATTTGGACAATTTAATGGTCGACATTCAACCGTCGCACATTCAGCTTGCTGCCAACGGGCCACATTCTTCCGAGGAGAGAGATATTCAACGGGCCACCATAATAAGACAGTTTATCGAACAGCTCC
>JAITBR010000030.1 GCA_031283485.1 Puniceicoccales bacterium
GCTGAACACACCTGCGTGATAATTGATCCTCCACGTGGCGGGTGTGACCGCAGTTTCATTGAACAAATTTTGGCGTTCACTCCCCGCAAAATTGTTTACGTATCATGTGCACCAGATACGCAGGCAAGGGACCTTAAGTTGTTGACTAGTAAGTATAAAATTGAAATGCTGCAACCGGTCGATATGTTTCCTCAGACGCGACACATAGAAAATATTGCCGTTTTGAAATCCATTAATTTTTGACTCGCAATGGTGTGAAATTTGCCTAATCATAATTTCATGTGCGGAATCATAGGGTACGTCGGTAATAAGGGTGCTGTGCAAATTTTACTAGACGGACTAACGCGTCTGGAATATCGCGGCTACGATTCGGCTGGCATAGCGGTTGTATGCGATTCTAGCTTTCACACATTGCGTAGGGTTGGGCGCGTGGCAAATCTCGTGAGAGCCGCCAATAAAATGGGCGACATCGGGTGCGTCGGTATCGGTCATACCCGCTGGGCAACACACGGTGTAGTTTCTGAAAAAAATGCCCATCCGCATCAAAGTACGCATGGCTTATTCAGTATCGTGCACAATGGCGTGGTCGAGAACTACGAAAGTATAAAAGAATTTCTTTTGGAACATGGATTTACATTCAATTCTGAGACCGATACGGAAATTCTGGCGAATCTCATAGAGTACCATTTTAACAAAGAGCCGGATTCCGGAGATAAATTTTTGCAAAGTGTTCGAAAAGCTTTATCTCATGTACAGGGGACCTATGGTCTTGCTATTTTATGCAAAGATTATGCCACTGAAATTGTAGTTGCCCGCAAAAGCTCGCCTCTACTAATTGGAATCGGCAATGGCGAAATGTTTGTGGCGAGCGACGCCTCTGCGATTGCCCAACACACGCGCAATGTCATATATTTGAATGATGGAGAAATTGCACACCTGACACCATCGAATTTTTTCATAACAACCCTACGCAACGAAAGTGTCGATGTTGTAAAATGCGAGCTAGATTGGGAAATTGAAGACGCTGATCGCGGTAGGTATGAGCATTACATGCTGAAAGAAATATTTGAACAGCCACGCGCATTGGAAAACGCCATGCGTGGTCGATTTTCTGATGATCTTAGCACAGCAAAATTCGGTGGCCTTGGAATGACCACGCGGGAATTGAGGCAGGTGGATAGGATTTTGTTTTGCGCATGTGGAACAGCATGGATAGCATGCCTAGTGGCTGAATATTTGATTGAAAAATACGCCAGAATTCCCGTTGAAGTCGAATATGCCTCGGAATTTAGGTATCAAAATTCGCCATTGGATAAAAATACGCTGGTGTTTGTGATTAGTCAGTCCGGCGAAACACTCGATACCATGGCAGCTTTGCGGGAAGCTAAAAGAAAAGGATTTCGCACATTGGCAATTACAAATGTTGTTGGTTCGGCGATATCTCGCGAGTCAGATGGCGGGATTTATCAACATTCCGGACCGGAAATTGGGGTGGCATCCACAAAGGCATTTACCGCTCAAATTTGTATTGCTGCGATGTTGGCTCTGTACCTTGGGCGCATGCGTGATATGTCATTTGAAGATGGCATAGCCTTTGTTGAAGCTCTCCACCAACTTCCGAGTGTTGTCGAGAAAGTTCTAGGGCAGAGCACAATTATTCAGGCAATCGCGGAGAAGTATGCTCAATGCGATGATATGCTCTTCCTCGGTCGCCAGGCGATGTTCCCCATCGCTCTTGAAGGTGCACTTAAGCTAAAGGAAATTTCATACATGCACTCCGAAGGCTATCCTGCGGCAGAAATGAAGCACGGTCCAATTGCTCTCGTTTCGGAAAAGTGTCCATGTTTTTTTTTGGCGACTCAGGAGCACATTGTGCAGAAAAATATAGCCAGCATACAAGAAGTACGCTCTCGCCACGCGAAAGTGGTCGCCATTGCGACAGTTGGTAGTGAATTGGGTGAAAAATTTGTTGACGATTTGATCCTTGTTCCCAAAGTTCACCCTGCCTTGCAACCGATAGTTGCCACAATCCCCGTTCAGCTATTTGCCTATTACGTTGCCAAATTTCGCGGTTGTGACATCGATAAGCCAAGAAATTTGGCGAAATCAGTTACCGTAGAATAATGCGTGAAAATTTGCCTGCGAGTTGCCCTATTATTTCTGGTTGGCGTACACATATGCGGCGCGATGGTTGACGATCCAGAGTTCAAGTATCGCTGTGCTGAACTGGCTTTCGACCAAGCTGATTACGCAGTTTCACGGAAGCTCTACGGAGAAATTATTACCAATTCTCCACAGTTACAGTTGATGGCGTTATGTGGAATTTTGGATTCTCTACTTTGCTCGGGGCAATGGATTGCCGCCGAACAATGCGTAAATGCTATTGATTTTAGCCAATTCGAAGGTGTAAACGGTTGCGACGATCTCGCGCTGAGAATGTGCTTTATTCTGATTAAAAATCGGCATTTTGTTAGTGCCGCGCACATTTTAAAGAAAATTAACTTTGTTCACCTTGAAGATAGCATGCGATCCTGGTATCACCTGTTGAACGCCGTGATATTGTGGGATGGGCGAAAATTCAAGGATGCGGACGCCGAGTTTGTTTTAGCAAAAACGTATGCCAAATCTGACGAACAGCTGCACATAATAGATATATTAAATTTGCAGAACATTGTCTCCGAGATTGATGTTACCGCCAATCTCAGCACCATCGAAAATTCCCTAATAGCCCAGATATCGATGTGTAAAAATAGTTTACATTCGCTAGACATTGCAAAGCTATATGTCCTATTTTTGAGCAATATCGGAAGGCGAAATATGGCGATAGATTTGCTTGAGAAATGTTTGCAAGATATTAAATGTCAAGATGATGTGTGCGTAATGCAAACATACCATGCCATGGCATCGGGCGTGCTTTCAGTTGCAGGGCTGGCGGATATGCGATGCGTTTTGCTGGGTGATTGCAGGGTTGAAACGAAACTTCTTGCGCTCAAATTATTAATTAGTTCCGCAAGAACGGATGCCGACGCAATTTTAGTTGCCGATTTCTTGGAAACCATATTTTCAAATGTAAGCTCCGATTTAATTAAGCGTTCCATTCTTCTGGCGAAGATCGCAACTTTTTTGAACGTCGAACGCCTTGATTTGTGCTCGGAGGTGGCTTCTGCGTATATTAAATTGTTTTCGCCGGATAAATTTTTTAGGGATATCTACGAACTGTTAGCCTACATTGCGCTCGGGGGGAAATTTTTAGAATATCGTAATTCTGCACACTATTTGGATAAATTACGCGCCTCGGCAACCAACAACGGCATGCGCACTGCCATCATTCTTAAAATTGCAGATACATTTTTTTACAGCCATGATTTTAAACTAGCTTCCGACATGTACGGAGAAGTATTAAAATTCAATGCGGTTGAAAAATGTGGGCATGCCCTTATGAATCAAGTTCTTAGTGACATAGCACTAAATGATTTCGAGCAGGCTTCCATCCACATTCATACCGCGAACGGAGAAATTTATGAAAAATTAGACGCTATTGTGGAGTATTTATCCGCATTAAAGCGTAGAAGGATGTACAGTGAGGCCTTGAAGTTCATTGATTCCATGGGAATCAAAGATTTAACAAGTTTGGCAAGGTGTAAATTTGTTGCACTCAAGGCGGAATTTTTTCTCAAAAAGAAACAGTATGCGCAGGCTTTGATTCTGTCGTCTAAAATTTGTGATGAGTTGCTACCGAAGCTTAGCGCAAAGGAATACGCTGAGATACATGGTCATGCTTTATTTATCAAAGGGTGTGCAGCATACAAATTAATGGATTTCCAAACAGCCGGCGAAGCGTTTAATCTGCTGCGTTCAAGTTTCTGCGACACAAGGTATTCTGCGCTCTCTTTTTTTAGAGAAGCCAAGTTTTTACAAAAATCCGGAGACGTTGCTGGGGCGATTCTTGCCTTGGAATCGTGCCGAGATGCCAGTTATCTCCCATATATTTACTATGAGATTGCTTTATTGAAATTTGATGCCAATTTATTTGTTGAAGCGAACGCACTGTTGGAACGTATAATTTACGACTATCCGGGCAGCGATGTAGCAGTGGCGGCACGCGTTACTCAGGGCGATATTCTGCGCGCAACAGGAGACTTCGCTAATGCCCAACTCGTGTACGAACACGCGTCAAAATTTGTTTCCAACACACGCAATACAAATTACTTATCTCTCGCTCGTGCCAAATGCTTGATCGCTCAGAAAAATTACGATAATTGTAACCTGGACGGAGCAATAGACATACTCGAAAACTTGTTTTCAAGTCCCAGTCAAAGTGTCAGTTTTCGACTAGAGTGCGCGGCGGAATATTGCCTAGCGCTGAAGTTGCAGGATAGATGCAAGCAATTGAAACATTTCGCCTTTGACATTTTGAATAATATTGAAAGCTCAGAGCTACAATTAACCCAAAAATCGCGCTATTGGTTAGTTCAAATTCTATTTATTTTGCGAGATTTAACAGATAATTCTTACAGCGATGTGGAATATGTGGAAGATTTTTTCAAAAAGTATAGTGTAGGTTTTAGTGGTTAAAAAAATATTGGCTATTCTCATTTGCCTTAAATGTGTAACTTTTTGTGCAGCATCAAATTATGAACAAAGATACAACCATGCAACTGCGATTATACTTGGCATTACCCAAGGCATAACAGAATTTCTTCCCATATCTTCAACGGGACATATGATTCTGGTAGATAAGCTGCTAAATGATGAATTCGGCAGCGATAACCTGACCACACGTAGCCGTGCCATGAATTCCTATTTTACGATTATTCAGTGCGGATCAATTCTAGCGATAATTTTAGTATTTTATAGGCGTATTTTGAGTATATTTGCTGCATTTTGCGGCCGTAACTTAGAAGGACTACAGCTGGTTAAAAATTTGTTGGTATCACTTCTCCCTGCGATTGTTGTTGGTTTATTTTTTGATGGAATTTTGCAAAAATTGCTGTACAACCCGACTAGTATAGCCTGCGCCTTAATTATCGGCGCAGCGTTGATTTTTACATTTGAAAAAAAATATTCCCATGTGCAAAACTTTTTAAATATAAATGAATTGCGAACATTTTCCGCCTTTAAAATCGGACTGTGGCAGTGTTTGGCAATGATCCCAGGGACGAGCCGATCGATGGCAACAATCCTCGGTGGATATTCTTGTAAATTAAAGCGACAAGATGCAGCAGAATACAGTTTCCTGCTGGGATTGGCTACGCTATTTTTGGCAACAGTATTTAAGTTGATAAAGGATCACGAAGCCATTTTTGACTGTTTCACACTGCCAACATTTTTCACTGGAATTTTCACGGCATTTATTTTCTCAATTTTGACCATAAAAATATTTCTTAGCTTTCTAGCTACAAATGGAATGCGTCCATTTGCCTGGTACAGAATTTTGCTGGGAATTTTGATACTTCTCAACTAAACTGAACTCTAGATAGTACCTTCGCGCTATGCCGCAAACTGTTTTAGGAAACGCGTATCATTTTGGTAGAACAATCGGATATCATCCACTTCAAACATGAGCATCGCCAAACGTTCGATTCCAAACCCAAATGCATAGCCACTCCAAACATCTGGATCGTACCCAGCCGCGATAAATACATTTGGATGAACCATGCCACAGCCAATAACCTCTATCCAACAATTACTCAATTTCCCCATATTCCGTACGCGAAAATCCACCTCAAAGCTAGGCTCAGTAAATGGAAAAAAACTAGGACGAAAGCGAATTTCACACCTCGTCCCAAATAATTCTCCAAAGAAAAAATCTAGGATAGCCTTTAAATCCACAACATTTATATTTCTGTCAACGACCAAACCCTCGCACTGGTGAAAATTGGCACTGTGCGTAGCATCTAATGTGTCCCGCCTAAATGTCCTCCCAGGTGAAATAATGCGCAACGGTGGTTCTTCGGCAAGCATTGTCCGAATTTGCACCGTTGAAGTTTGGGAACGCAAAATATAGCTCTCATTGTCATGTTTTACCACATTATCAACGCACAAATCATCATTAAAATAGAGTGTATCAATGGCATCGCGTGCCGGATGAGACTCGCTTACGTTCAAAGCATCGTAGCAATACCAAATCGTTTCAATCTCGGGTCCAAGCGCAACGGTAAATCCAACTTTGCGAAAAATATCAGCCATTGTTTCCTGCATCATGGACAAAGGATGCACAGTGCCACACGCCCCAGCCGGTAACGTTGGATCGATTTTTGATCCGAGCAACCGCAACATTTCAGCATCTCCCAAATTTGATAGCTTCTCGGCGAACATTCCTTCAATGCATAACTTACACTCGTTGATCAATTTGCCAAAATGTGGCTTCTCCGCCTGGCTAACGAACGCCAACCTACCAACTAATCCTCTAATTTTTCCATTGGAGCCAAAGAAAATCGCTTTAGCCTTTTCAAAATCAACGTAGGTGAATACTTCCTTTAAGCACGCTGCTGCATCTTCCCTAAGACTATTAAAATCACAATCCATATGAAACAAATAAATTTTTCACAAAATTAAACTTTCCCGTATGCTAGGCAACCTGCCTTGCTTTTTCAACGAGAGCTTCAAAAGTTTTTGTATCGTGTATCGCTAATTCGCTTAACGACTTTCTATTCAACACGATACCAGCTTTTTTCAGGCCACTTATAAACCTATTATAGGGCAAACCATCTTCACGACAAGCCGCATTTATGCGCACTATCCACAATTGGCGAAAATCCGCCTTGCGGCGTTTTCTATCGCGGTACGCAAATTGTCCAGCGCGCCATAGTGCATCCTTGGCATAGCGAAACAACTTCGATTTTTTTCCAAAATACCCGCTTGTCTGCTCCAACACCCTCCTGCGACGTTTCTTAGTTGCTACCCCATTGGTCACTCTCGGCATACTTAACCCCTCTTCATTTTTTAATCAACTAATCATAAGCCAGCAGATATTGCGCATCTCACTTGCGAAGCCATACCGGCACCCAGTGATTTGTCAACCTCGGAACTTTTGAGTTGCCTCGATGACTTATGCCGCATCAAATGCCTGTGCCCGGGTGCACGCCTCAACACCTTACCTCCCGCTGTAATCTTAAATCGCTTGGCAAATGCCTTTTTTGTTTTTTGCATAACGCCCCTTTATTTTTCCATACGCCCCAGTGGATCAGCACAATGTAAAATGTTGCGATGTCAACTAAAATTATGGAAATGATTTGCAAAAGTTATTCTCAACATGTGAGAAAAATTTTTAGCTGCTCTTAGCATAATACTATTAAATATATATTTATCAATATTATTATGCTGTGTTAATATGTTAATTATTACAGAAAGGCGTTAATGTACAACTTGTTGCGTCAGCTTATCCATGTGAATATCGTGTGAATAGCTGTGAATAAGTTCATCACATATTATGATGTTCACAGGTTATTAACGGGTTATTCACAGAACAATGTGAATAAATTTGTTCTTTTAGTAGAAAAGAGAATGAAAGTTAGTAGGGAAGGTCCAATGGGTCGGAAGAGAAAGAATCGCCTGCCGGGAAAGCCTGAGCCTGGAAGGATTGGGTTTGCAAAGACTCCGGCGGGACAGCCTGGCCTGGGAAGGGTTGGGCGGTGGCTTGCTGGGGAGCGGAAGAATCGGCCTTGGGCTTGGAGAACAGGCGGACTCGCCCGCCTCTGCTCAACTACCTCCACCGCAACAAATTAGCCAGGCTTTCCCAGCCCAGTCCTTCCCAGCGGACCATTTATCCCCGCCGCAACAACCTGCCCAGGCTCAA
>JAITBR010000052.1 GCA_031283485.1 Puniceicoccales bacterium
TATAATAAAAATCCAATTTGGAACGACGACGTAAGCTCCGTGACCGTAAATGCTGGCAGCAGAACCATAAAATCGTCCTCTTTCACATCGGCGCTGAGCGATTCTGGCCAAAGCTTCTGCGCTGATCGCAGAAAGAATGACCGATCGACCTCGCTTGAGTGCTTAAACAAAAACTTTTGCAGAGGAACTTTGACCTTGTTTACAATTGCCGTCACTTCCTCCAAAGAATTTGCTTTAAAATCAATGTCTAGCGCGATTTTGCCGGTATCGTTAATGACAGGGTACATGATATACAAACTCAACATGATCGCTAATCCGTTCAACACCATGTTCGGTGGAACCTGTTGAACACCAAGAGCATTTCGGACCAAAGTTAAGACAACGACAATTTTTACAAATGACGACACCAGAAGCGCAGCAAACGGTGCCAGCGAAAGCGTGATCAGCAGCGTGATTACAGAAATTGGGTCAAAGTTAAAATTCGCTAGCATTTTTCTATAAATTCCATCACTTGCACGCCAAATTTACCTTCAACGTCAACGAGCCGGCCGTATCCGATCAATGTGCCATTGGCTCGTATTTCCACCGGTGTTTGCGTCGGATTTGTGCACACAAATGTATAGCCGCTTTTTATTGTCTCAAGTTCTCCCAAAGTTATTTTCTGCCGACTAGTTTCAAAGGTCAATGTTACGCTCAAATTATCCGATTTTATGATTGATTCAGATCGCTTTCCCCTTGCCTTTTCAGTGGCAGGTACGGCCAGACTTTTCCCTGTGGCCACTTTATTAACCGGAACTGTACCATCTTTCTCGCCATTATCCCCTTCGTCGCTCTCTCCACCATCGTCTTCGCTGCCGTTTTCTTCCTCGCCCTCATCGTCCGAATCTTCCGTTACCACTTCGGTCGGTTCATTGGATTCATCGGCATCGTCAAGTTGGAAGTCTTCCGCATTATCTTTTTCGCCGCCTCCTTCGTCATTATCCCCTTCGTCGCTCTCTCCACCATCGTCCTCGCTGCTGTTTTCTTCCTTACCCTCATCGTCCGAATCTTCCGTTACCACTTCGGTCGGTTCATTGGATTCGTCGGCATCGTCCAGTTGGAAGTCTTCCGCAGTATCTTTTTCGCCGCCTCCTTCGTCATTATCCCCTTCGTCGCTCTCTCCACCATCGTCCTCGCTGCCGTTTTCTTCCTCGCCCTCATCGTCCGAATCTTCCG
Organism: Puniceicoccales bacterium; assembly: GCA_031283485.1. The sequence goes on from JAITBR010000052.1 coordinate 1,216, forward strand.
TTACCACTTCGGTCGGTTCATTGTGTTTGCCGTGACCAAGCACGCCGTTTGGCTGTTCCCGATCTAAGTTCACGAGTTCCTCGTCATCAACCTCCATTGCCGCGTCCACATCACCGGCACATATGGTAATTTTATTTTCTTTGTCACTCATCTGAACTATACATTCCCCACAATGCTAGAAACTTTAAAAAATGATTCTTCAAATTTGCCAATAATCTTTGGTGAATCAATGCCATGAAGTACAAATGTGCCGCTCCGCAGCTGAGAATCGTCATCGATGAATATAATGTCGCTTATCTCCAGATCATTGAATTCCAGTCTGGATAGCTCCGTCCGTCCAGCCTCCAAAAAAACATCGAACGACATATTTGCGTCCAGAGCATTTGCCGTAGCCGGAATTTTTTCGAACTCATCCAATATGCGCGCAAACAACTTCTCTCCAAGGAGCAAATTTCCACACAAAACCGCAGTCGAGGTTTTGTCATAAACGGACCAGCCGATGGTATAATCAAAAGATTTGTTGTCCTTCGCAGAAAACACAATTGACGTAATAATAATGTCTAATTTTAGCTTTGAAGACAGTTCCGTCAGCAAATTTTTAAATACTAGAGCGGCAACATCCACACGAATGTCTTCCGGTAGCAGTTCCAAATCGATGTCCGCAAACCGTTCATCAAAAATTTTTAATTCGAGACAGTTTTTTATGGCCAAAATTGCTTCAAAGCCCGCGATTTTCAGGCTTATTAACAAATTCGTAGAAAACCCACTCACTGAATCATGGCACATTAAAAAATATTCCGTTCCGGCAACCCTGATGCCTAAAAACCTCGCCTTTCCAACAAAAATATTGCCAAATTTAACATCCATGTCCGACATTTGTTTGAGGTTTAACGGATTTGACATATTCATTGCCCATTTTCCATCAAAAAAAATTTTTTGCAAGATAAATGCGGATATAAAAATGTTGTTTTAGTGAAAAATTATGCATATTCTCCACGAGTGATTCTGATATTGGATGGTAAAAAATTGGCAATGGAACTTGCCGACGAACTGAAAGCAAAGGTGACGAATTTACCTTCACAGCCAAAATTAGCAATCGTTATGGTCGGGGACAATACCTCCTCTGAAGTTTATGTGCGAAACAAGCTCGCTTATGCTAAAAAAGTGGGGATTTTAACTGAATTAATTAGACTGGAAGAAAGTACGTCTCAAAGTGCGATTTTTGACATAATTGCCAAACTGAACAAAGACAGCAATGTGCACGGATTAATTGTCCAATCGCCACTACCGGGTCAATTGTGCCAGGACCTCGTGTTTGACATGATTAACGCGGATAAAGATGTCGATGGATTCAGTGCAATAAATATTGGTAGGCTGTGCAATGGACACCGCGATTGCCTTCTGTCATGTACGCCCTACGGAATTTTAACTCTTTTGACTAAGAATAGCATTAAATTGACGGGCCAACACGTGGTGATAATTGGGAGAAGTAGGATAGTGGGACGACCGCTATCGGTATTACTTTCACAGAAATTTGAAAACTGTAACGCGACTGTGACGCTATGCCACTCCGAATCGAAAAATTTACCAAACATAGCAAAAAGTGCGGATGTGCTAATTTCCGCCATTGGTAAACCAAAATTTGTCACAGAGGACATGGTCAAAGAGGGAGCAGTGTTGGTGGATGTTGGCATAACAAGCGTTAGGAGTGATACACAAAACGGCTTTAGGCTCTGCGGAGATTTTGATTTCGACAATGTTTTACACAAATGCAGCGCCATAACACCGGTCCCCGGTGGCGTTGGGCCAATGACAGTGGCTATGCTGATGCAAAATACACTCCAAGCCTACACCAAGCTTACCGCAAATGCATAAAAAACGAAACGCATTCAGATTTCGCTTTCGTACAAAATAAAACCCATGCAAGTTACTCTTGCGGCATTGCCTGCTGTATGGTCGTAACAGCTTCGATTTTTTTGCTCAAACCTTTTACGGCAAACATCCAAAGCCCACACACCACTAAAAATACGGCGAACAAGTACGGAGCAATATCGGTTAGCTTAACTGCAGTTGCACTGAATAAACCTATGACTATCATTAAGCCAGATTGTATCCATGCCCCTCCAGCTTTGCCCAAACGTCCGCCAACAACCTCAACAATTACTTTACCCTTTACCTTCATTTCTTCGTCCAGTGGAATATAGGCCATTTCCTTCGTGCCATCGAATAGCGAATACTTCGTAGACTTGGTCAGTATGAGAATTGACATGCCGAGCGCAACCGCACAGGATACCGGATTTGAACCAATGCTTGATAAAATTTCAACGAATCTGCTGCGAAATAAAATAAATGCAAAAAACGCACCTCCGGCAACAAACATCAGGACGGGAGTAATTATGGCTGCAGTCATCCATTTGAATATGCGCAAAATATTCCCACCAATGATGAATACAAATAATGAAACTATGCCCGTATAAATAACGTAGCGCGACATAAAGGAATTGAATTCGTTTGCCGCAGGATAGAGAATCTTGGCTTGCCCTTTCCACAAGCCCTCGACTAAATTCACACTGATGCCATAGCAAATCACCAGTGCAGCAATCAAAGCCAAGTACGGCGAAGTTGCCATAATTTTTATGCTTTGCCAAAAACTCACTTTTGCCTTCTTCTTTCTTGCCACACCGGGAAGTTCAGGTTTGTCATAGAGCCTCTTATCGGTCAGTACATTGGTATATATCCAGCGGTAAATGCACATCGTCAGTACACCGGCAACAAACACCATACCCATCAGCCAGCGCAGAGAAATCCCCCAGGGATCCACATTTGCGCCGAGATTGCTTGGGATCTTTGAAAAATGTTCGCCAAGTGCTCCAGTAACCAGCAGCGACAACTGCCCAACTAAGCCAAAAAATGCGTAAAAACGCTTGGCCTCTGACATCTTGCAAATTTGGTTGGCAAACTGCCAAAATGACAGAGAGAGAATGGTGCTACCCCAAAGTTCAGCCAATACATAAAATACGGCATAGGACCAATTTCCAACGATTGCCAAAGGCCAGTAAAGAGCCTTGGAACAATTGGCTTGCCACGCCGCAATGGTTGAGGGTTCCGGGTGCAAAACACCAAGATTAGGATAAATAATAAATCCAAACGCTCCAAAAAATAAAATAAATGGACTCAATGTCGCATAAAAAAGTTTCTCATTGCTTAAAATATCGCTCGCCTTAGCGTATATGAGCATAAATAGCACCGCGGACGGCA
>JAITBR010000005.1 GCA_031283485.1 Puniceicoccales bacterium
ATCACTGCCATCAACGAGTCTTTGGATGCTTGCCACGAGTCGCATTTTCATGGGCCTCGGTTCCGGATTCGGATTTATCGGAGTAATGTATCTCGCCGCCATGTGGTTTCGTTCCGAAAAATTGGCACTGATATCCGGTTTAACCACATCACTGGGAATTTTAGGTGCGCTAATTGGTCAAATTCCGTTATCCTGGTTAGTGGACAGCGTTGGTTGGCGATCATCGTGGATCTATATCGCGATCATCGGCGTTCTATCCACAATTGTATTAATATTCTTTGTACCGGAAATTCCCTCCCCAAAGCGAAGGAAGGAGACTGCTGGCGGCATGGATCTCAATTCCAAAAATTTTTTGTGCGGTTTGCTATGTGTTTGTAAAAATAAACAGACCTGGGTTATCGGATTTATTGCCGGTGCACTTTACACTCCACTCGTGGCTTTTGGTGACCTTTGGGGAATACAATACGTCCGATTAATTGCGGATGTTACCAGATCGGAAGCCGCTTGTGTGGTTGGGATGCTTTTCATAGGTTGGCTCGTTGGAGGACCGTTGGCTGGATATGTTGCCAGTGAAGCACTGTGCCGGCGCAGGCTACTGATAATTAGTTGTATGGCAACAAGTTTGATTCTGGGATTGATATTTTTTGTTCCAATAAGGTCTCCAGTGCTGCTAGGCACCTTGCTATTCATCTGTGGCATGGTATCCAGCCCACAAGTGGTATGCTTTGTTGCGAGCCTGGAAGCAAACCCATCCTTTGCAAAGGGCAGTTCAATAGCAGTCGTGAACATGCTTGTCATGCTTCTCGGCGGAATTTTTCAACCAATTGTCGGATGGCTTATGAATTCCAGTAATGCCATGTACGACGTAGATTCGTTTCGGCTTGCATTGCTGTCGCTGCCGCTACTAACATTAATTGGAGGCTTTGCGGCATTTTTCTTGGCAAAAAAAGAAGACTTTATGGCGCAAGCGAGTGAGTAGTATGAATTTACAGTTCTTCTATGTGCCGGGATATTAGGTTTATGACACTTTGCACACCGAAAGTCCCTGTATCTATGCGAACGACCCCATCTTGCCACAATGTGACACACTGATCTGCCAGGTCGCGATCGGTGATGGGGTCTATTTCTGTGTCGCGGCGCAACTCACGTTTATTGGCATCGGCATACAAAAAAAATCGCAGATCGGCATCCGGGAAAATAACACTCGTCACATCGCGACCTTCGATTGCTAGTCCGTAAAATCCATGTTCTTTAGCAATTGCCGCCAAATTACGCTGATAGTCGAATAAAAATTTGCGCACACAGGGAATATGGGCAAATTTTGAAACGGACTCGTTTATTTCTGCAGATCGCAGCAACTTATCCTCTATTTCTTCACCCGATAATATAAGTATGCACCGACTTCCAACAATTTTGCTCCCGAGATCGATGCTTTCGAGGGCATGTCCAACTGCTAACTCATTTCTCGAATTTACGCTCATAGCCAACAATTTATACGTGATTGCACGATAGTGTTCACCTGTGCTAACGCGCATGAAGCCATATTTGTCAGCTAGTATTCTGACGGTTGTGGTTTTTCCGGATGCGGCGGCACCGTCTATGGCCACGATGGTAAATGCTTTCATGCCTAAATTCCTTTCAGTAGGCTAAGAAATTCGGCATTCGTTCGCGTCTGCCCAATGCGTTGCAAGATGCTCTCCATTGCTTCTTCATTGCGCATGTTGTTGCAAGCACGGCGTAGGAATTCAACTTTACGCAAAACTTCCGCTGATAGAATGTTTTCCTCCCGTCGAACACCTGATTCTTTAAGATCGATTGCTGGCCAAATGCGTTGTTCCGCTAACTTTTTATTTAGCACTATTTCGGCATTTCCAGTTCCCTTAAATTCTTGAAAAATTAAATCATCCATGTCACTTCCTGTGCCAACAAGGGCTGAGGCCAGTATGGTCAAACTGCCTCGGCCCTCGAGATCACGGGCCAGTGAAAATAATTGCCTCGGTTTTTCGAGCGCGCGAGAATCCACTCCTCCACTCATGGTGCGCCCACTATTGCTAAATCCGTTGTACGCACGCGCGAGGCGAGTTATACTGTCCAGGAGCAGAACGACATCGAAACCAAGTTCAACGAGATTTTTTGCCCGTTCACATGCGAGTTCGGCGACACGGATGTGATTGCGCGCAGGCTGGTCGTTTGGAGATGCGAAAATTTCAACATCGACAGATCGCTTAAAATCTGTCACCTCCTCTGGCCTTTCGTCGACCAGAGCAACGATAATTTTTATATCTGGATAATTTGTGGAAATTCCACGGGCGATCTCATGTAAAAGTAACGTTTTGCCCGTCCGCGGCGGAGCAACAATCAAACCGCGCTGCCCTTTAGCAATTGGACAAAACAAGTCCAACATGCGCGAACTCATCGTACAACCATTGTTCTCTAAGCGCAACTGCTCACGGGGCATGACCGATTCTAGCGAGAGAAATTTTGAGCGAGCGAGAACCTGTTCAACTGGCAATCCATCGATGCGATCGATGGAAACCACCTTTGGATTTGGAAAATTTTGCCTCGGCATGATATGGGCATCAATCAATTGTCCGCGCCTTAGCTCGAATTTTTTTAACAAACTGTGTTCAATGTACGGGTCCGCGGAATCGACGTAGCCATTTAACTTTGGATTTATGAGTTGGCCAAATTTGCCATTCTCCATTATTTCCAATATGCCTCTGCATTGCGTAAGCTCGCTACTTTTTTCATTGCTCATGTAAAGTGCCTATTCCCTAACAACGGTGAACCCTGATTTTGAATCCTTTACTACCCACCCTGACGCTTCGATTCGCATGCGTAATTCATCAGCCAGAACATAATCTCCTTGAGATTTGGCTTTCCATCGTATATCTGCCAATTTCAGAATGTCATCTGGCACAGAAATTACCTCTCGCTCCAGTCGCAGCCCTAGAGCATACTTCATGGCAAAAAACTCTTTCGCCAGAGCAATTTTCTGTTCAAAACCCAGTCTTCGGATATCAAAATTTCCAAAAAACTTAAATATGCATCCCAAGCAAAGTGGAACATTCAAATCTTCCAAGAGTGCTTTGTAAGCCTCCCCAAGGAACATCCAAGACTTCGGACACTGTGGCAGTTCTGAATCCAAAATTTCATCAAACATTTCATCATATTTGGCCAATTTTTTCAATGCACTGTCTGCGGCATTTAGTCCATTCATGGTAAAATTGAGCGGTTGGCGGTAGTGCCCGGAGATCAAACAGTAGCGTAAAACGTCGGCGCTAAACCCGGCTTTTTCGATGTCACTCAAGGTATACATGTTGCCCAAACTCTTTGACATCTTTGATCCATCTACCATTAAATGGGCGATGTGCATCCAATGGCGAACAAATTGCTTACCCGTGTACGCTTCGGATTGGGCGATTTCATTTTCGTGGTGTGGGAAGCACAGATCCACCCCACCGGCATGAAGATCAATTGTCTCTCCGAGGTATTTTATAGACATTGCACTACACTCAATGTGCCAGCCGGGACGCCCATCCCCCCAGGGACTTGCCCAGAAATTTTCGCCATCTTCAAGTTTGCGTGCTTTCCACAGTACAAAATCGGCAATGCTTTCGCGATCATACTCATCGGCCATGTTTCGTCTGCCTGCGCTATCGAGATCCTGCATTTGCAATTCGCGGCCGTAAACATTTGATAAACAGCCGTATTTTTCGAATGAACTCACTCTAAAATACACCGAACCAGCCGATTCGTAAGCGTATCCACGCT
>JAITBR010000010.1 GCA_031283485.1 Puniceicoccales bacterium
GATTCGCGGCAAGTAGCTGGTCCATCACCAAGCGCCTAACTTCTGCTTTGGATAATTTTTGATCACTCATTGTCGTGCCTAGAAATTTTTATGTCACAATGATAGTGAAATTTTTCATGCCGCGAAGCACACGGTTGGCTGCGTTGGTTGCGTTTGATCCGTTTGATGCGTTGGCTAAATTTTATTAACGGAACACGTAAAGATTAGATTGTAAAATTTTTCCAATGGAAAAGCCTTGACGTACAAATCTCCGATTTTTACAGTTTTCCAGATGGGAAGTAAATTTAAGCCAATGCGTCGATATGAAAAAATTCAAAATTCTGCTGCATTTACTTGTTTTCACTGCATTACCATTCAATGGGCAGGCCATTGCAGCGTTTAGAAATCCATTCTTCGAAAACGTCAGAATAACTAGAGGAAATGCCGATGCAGCAGGACGCATAATAATCGGACGCATAGATAGTGCGCTGAACGAACCCAATTTACACATAAAACACATCTGGGCAGATGGCGCATATGCCAATCATTACCAAACGGCGAAGCAAGGTTTAGGCTACAAGGCCGATGCGTTTTTCGCCGGTGCTGGCGTCGATTACAGATGCTCAAGCTTACTATCATTCTTGGACCGGTGTGTCATCGGTCTATTTGCGTTTTATGCGAATACTTCCATGTCCTACGAAGGCAGTGAATCGCTGAAGGGCGATAAGGGTAAACATGACTCATTTATTCTCGGATTTTACTCAGGATACGCCATCGGCAGATGGACAATTTTTTCATCATCGCTATTTACTTTCACTAAGCACGGTGACAGCCTGTCTGTGCATTCTGGAGGGGACCTATCTGGCCCCCTGGGGAAGGTTGAGCTCCATTCATTTTGCGGCAATTCTTCCCACAGTAATCTCGGAATTTCATACGAAGCTCCCTGCAAAAAAATGACCATCGAACCAATGGTATTTCTAAACTATGAAACGATCATACAAAAAAAGCACAGTAGCGGAACTGTGCAAATTACAAAGCAGGATGCAAAGTATCTGCAAATGATTCTTGGTGTCAAGCTGGGGGCACCTCTCCAAGTTGGCCTACGCCAATTAAAACCATACCTGTTTGCTGGAATGGCGCAAGATGTGTACAGGCACGGCAATGTTTCGGCAGCTCATACCCTGTTCGAAGGGAAACGTAATTTTGCTGTAGTTGAAGCTGGCTTGTCTGCACTCGTTAGCAATTTCCTGAGTGTCAACATGGCATACCGAGGCAATTATTCTAAACACACACAAGTTAGCGCTTTTACAACCGAGGTAAGCTATAAATTTTAGCCATAAGATTTTCCAATGCCACACTTTGTCGATTTCACACAAAGATAAGTAACACAAATATTTAAAATATGAAAAAGCGCTCACCTTTCTCCGTTGCCTAGGAAATGAAATATTACACTACACCTTCTTTAGAAGGGAAGCAAAGCACCATACGAAATACTAAACAGGTGGCATGCCACGGAAGCAATTAACCCAAAAGTTTTTGCCATACACATAAACAAAACGGATCGAAATACGGGAATATTTACTAAAATTAGCAAAATAAAAAACCCCCACCGCGCCAGAGAGAAAAACAGTTCATCTGAAATTTCGAGAAATATTTTCAACGAATATGCTCCATCTAGGGGAGGGATGGGGATAAGATTGAATATAAACAAAGCAACATTTAGCCAGGTTATTGAAGCGAACAAAGATCCAATATTGCCACCAAAACTCTTCACCAAACATGCGCCAATCAGAGCCGAAAATGTTGCCAAAATCAAATTAGAAAACGGGCCAGCCAAACTCACCATTAACTCACACCATTTTCTATATCGAAAATGGTTCGCATTAATTGGAACCGCTTTTGCCCACCCAAAAATTACGAAATTTGGCATCAATAGTATCATAGACAGCGGTACAACAATGGTACCGATTAGGTCGATGTGAGCAAGTGGGTTTAGAGTTAACCTGCCGAATGTAGCCGGAGTCGGATCTCCCAGTTTATTGGCAACGTACCCATGGGCCCACTCGTGTACACTCAAACTTATTACAAGGATAAGATATACGATGAGACCGGGAACGATTGGCATAGTTGACCTACTTTCTAACGATTTTCAAGTTACGCATGAACGCAATTACAAAAATTAAACCAAAAAATATTGGCGCACCTAACATTGCCATCGGAAGCAACTGCCTACTCAATGCGAGTAAACCCAGAAATAAAAACGAGGGAATACCCACGCATTTGTATGCGTTAATGGCCTTCACAAACATCGACCATATGGTTCTCATCGAGGCCAATTCACGGACATTCTCAGTGTGTAACATTGCGTATACACCCGCCGGAGTCCCAATTAGTAAACCGCAGTATGCCAGCAGAAGTCGCATGGAATAGCTTATCCAGAATAATCCCGATCCAACCGCGTACCCAATAGCGACCGGTCCCCCAAGAAATGTCAGCAAAAAAACCACAGCATTGAATCCGATCAATAGATTTTGCCTTAAATTTTGCACCGACAAATCCCAACCCGGTAATATGAAATCAACATTGGAATTATTTTCCCTAATGGCGCGACTAATATAACCAAACGCCAGTGTGTTGACAAATGGGACAGCCGCTATGAAAACTCCGATGAGCATTTTCAACCAAAAATTTGGCTGCCTGGTTAACTCTTTGCAACTGGATTCGAAACTTTTCATGGCTTACACCTTAAATAATGGCGAACATGTTTGCCAAACCTGCCAATTACGCAATTTTAAAATCTGCAAAACTTAAAGAAGGATTGACATAAATCTTCCGCAATATACAATCCTTCCCATGGAAAATGTAAGTTTTGGGAAACGCAGCTTCGGATTTTCTTCGGTCGGAGTTTTATGTGCCCTTGGGATAATGCTCGTCCTGTTCGTTGTCTTTTTCAGGACATACACATATCGCGACAATGACATCAAACATCAGATTGCCTGCGAAGAGTTATCTCTTCTAAATTGCGCACTGGAATACTATCGCACATCCTGTGGCGAATACCCACCGGGGAATCAACCATCCGTAGATCAAAATGCCGCATCAATGTACGATACTTTGGCGAAAATTTCAAAAAACTTTCTCGCCGGGCACGAATGGAAGCTTTCATCGAATAAGATACTTGACCCGTGGGGGCGTCCATACATATACAAATACTCCGGCAAACCCGGTGACAATTACGTATTATTTTCCATGGGACCAAATGGTTACATTGACGAATGTGAATTAATAGATGACATTTACAGCAGATGAATAAAAATCTTCGCGCATTCGGCTTGATCGGCGTCTTTGTAATCGTACTCATAATTGGAGCGCTAACCAGTATGGTGTTCATGGGAATCACATCGCACCGCAATGCCGTACTGACCGCACGCACGCGAGTCCAATTTATGCAGTATGAATCCGCTTTGAAGGCGTATTGCAAGGAATACGGCGAAATGCCCCCGTTTATCGGTCAAGAGGAAATATTTTGGTTAGATTGCGACGGCAATTCTGAGCTTTTAATTAAGGCGCTATCAGGCCGTAATCCCGACGGAAGCCAACTTTCCGAGCAAGATAAGGAATACCTCAATCCACTTTCAAAAAGATTTTATACCTTTACCGATAGAGATTTTTTCAGGAGGGAAGACGAGAGTGTCGATCGATCGCAATTGGCGGATGCGTTCAACAATAGGAGCATATGCATCATCATAGAAAGCATCCTTGATAATGATACAGAAATTCCAAAATCGGTCCTACCTCGAGTAATTCAAAAGCAGATCATTGATAGTTCTTTGAATGCGCAAATCGTAATTTTTTCCGTCGATGAGCAGCACAAAACCGCCGTCGCAACTTGGCTGAAAAAATGAAAAATTTGAAAGCTGGATTTTCGCTACTTGAAGTCGTTTTAACAATCGGAATTTTTGCTTTAGCTACTACCTTATTCACCGGATGGGTCGGAACTCAAGCCACTGCCGAATCCAGAAATCAGGACCTCGTCGAAAGCACGGAAATCATTGACGATTTTTGTACATTCATCGAAATAAGTTCATTCGACGACATAAAAGCATTGGCAAATGCACATTCTACCCTTTACGTGACACAAGAAGAGGAGGACGGCATACTCTACAGAAAATTTGTCCCAAACAGCAATTTGAAACCGGTTGACAGCGTTAATCAACTTGGTTTTGCTGTAGAAATTGAATCGCTGAAACCTCTATTTGCCGACGAAAATTCCGCATCTAGGTTCTACATTCCACTGGCGTGCAAGCTGTTTAAAATCGGTCAAAATTCTAACGTTCGGGTCCAAAATAGCATCGATGAAAAATTTTTCACATTCATTGCTGTAAAAAATTATTAAATGTATTCCGTTGGACTCGACTTTTACCGATAAATATGCTCAGTTATCGCCCAGAATGAATGAACTGACGAAAGCTTTTTCTCCAAAGAATATCGAGGATAAGTGGTATAGTAAGTGGCTATCGAACAATTGCTTCGATAGGATAGTAGATCCATCCAAGCAACCATTCTGCATTGTGATTCCACCGCCGAATGTTACCGGGGTCTTGCACATGGGACATCTGCTCAACAATACCCTACAGGACCTACTCATCAGATATGCCCGCCACAGTGGCAAATCTACGCTCTGGATTCCCGGGACTGATCACGCCGGTATTTCGATGCAAGTGCGAGTCGAAAAAGAATTGGCCAAGGAAGGCGTGAATAAAAGTGTCATTGGTCGAGAAAAATTTCTTGAACACGCCTGTCGATGGCGCGATAAGCACGGAGGGATCATTTTAAATCAACTGCGCAAACTCGGAGTTTCCTGCGATTGGAAAAATACGAAGCACACTCTCGACGCCGATTATAGCAGAGGTGTGCTGACAGCATTTGTCGAATTATACAATCGTGGATATGTTTACCGTGGCAAACGCATGGTCAATTGGTGTCCCGTTTCACTGACGGCTCTCAGTGATGAGGAAGTCAAAATGGTGCAGCAAGTTAGCAAATTATACTACATAAAGTATGATCTGGTGGAGCGTTCGGGAGAGTATATCGCCGTGGCAACAACGCGCCCGGAGACAATTTCCGGAGACGTTGCCATTGCCGTCAACCCGAGCGATGATCGCTACAAAAATTTAGTAAATTTACATTGCATGCGACCTCTGTCTGACTTGGCAATTCCAATAATAGCCGATAATGCCGTAGCAAAGGATTTTGGTACAGGTGCTCTGAAAATTACACCGGCACATGATAAAATAGATTTTGAAATCGGACGGAGACACGGTCTCGAAGTTGTGGATATTTTTAACCCGAATGGAACTTTGAATAAGCGCGGCGGAAAATGGTGCGGCATGGATCGTTTCGCTGCCCGGACTGCGATCGTAGATGAACTTAAAGAAACCGGCCTTTTACTGAAAGAAGAGGAATATGTAAACAGTATTGGCATTTCGGAGCGCGGACATGTTCCCGTCGAACCACGATTGTCAGAACAGTGGTTCCTGCGTTATCCAAAAGTAGAAGAAGCTAAAGCTGCCGTGAGTGAAGGGGTAATAAAATTTTTCCCGGAACATTGGGCAAAAATATACCTCCATTGGCTGAGCAACATTCAAGATTGGTGCATAAGTCGGCAACTCTGGTGGGGCCATAGAATTCCGGTTTGGTATAAAAAGAACAGCGATAGAAGTAATAACCAAAACTGGCATGTATCCGCAGCTGGCCCTGCAGATAAAGAAAATTGGGAACAGGACGATGATGTTTTGGATACCTGGTTTTCATCGTGGATATGGCCATTCGGTGTTTTTGGCTGGCCAGATCGCAGCAAAATGACCGAAAACGGCTTTGACTATTTTTACCCAACCGATGACCTCGTGACAGGCCCCGATATCATATTTTTCTGGGTCGCACGGATGATCATCGCAGCTTTGGAGCTTATGGGAGAGTCCAAAACATCTCCCCTATCGTTGGATGAGATAGAGAACAGAATTCCATTCAAAAACGTATACTTTACCGGGATTATTCGCGATTCATTGGGGCGCAAAATGTCCAAAAGTTTGGGAAATTCTCCGGAACCTCTCGATCTCATAGAAAAGTACGGTGCCGATGGTTTGCGGCTGGGATTACTAATGAGTGCCCCCTATGGCCAAGATATCTCATTTGATGAGGAAAGAATCGCACAGGGGAGAAATCTTTGCAACAAACTGTGGAACGCTGCGCGTTTCCGTCTGATTCATAAAACAGACTACGCTAAAACAAATCTCAAAAACCTGGTAAATGGGATAGATTCTTTGGAAGGCGATGATCATGCAATTTTGCTACAACTCATCGAGTGCAAAAGAAGTTTAGATGTCCATATGATGAAATATGAGATAACTTCTGCCGTGCAGTGCGTGCACAAATTTTTTTGGAGCTGCTACTGCGACTGGTATGTTGAGATATCTAAACCCAGAGTTCAGAGTGGTAAGCGCAATGCTTTGCTAGTCCATGACATCATAATGCGCCAAATTTTACTGATGTTAAACCCATTTATTCCGTTCATAACCGAGGAACTTTGGCATGCGTGTGAATACGGCAAAGGAGAGGCGTTTATCCAGTGCGAATACTGTGAAACGGCGGATGATTTGCTGGAAATTTTTGCCCCCCTGAGGTTGAGAAAGGAAAGTCTCACCGAAATGGAGCACAAGCGCAACTTCGTGAACTCTTGCCGCTTATTGCTATCCCAAAATGGACACATCCCAAGCAAATCAGTTAAAGTAATTCTTAACTTGCGCGACACCTGCAACAAAATTTTATTTTCGGAATCCGTGCGAAATATGTTGAGTGTGAACTCCATAGAATTCACTACTCTGGAACTTTCCCTTTCGGCAACTGTTAGTGACATTGGCACAATTTATATCGACACAACCGATGGTACATTCGCGGCAACTTCAGAGGCAAGAAAGGATAAAATTTTGAAAAAAATTGACGCGCTCGACAAGCTCATAGCAATTAACAAAAGTAAACTCAACAATGCGAATTTCATCGAAAAAGCTCCACCAAACATTACCGCTGGTGCTCGTAAGCTCTTGGAAGACAATATGAAAAAAAAGGAAGTTTTGGAAAAAATTTTGGCATCTTTGTGAAAATTTGGTGGTCCACGTTAAGCATTTTTAGGCAATTCTTCGCGAAAGAAGAAATATGCGAACCCACGTTTAAGCGAATTCTCGATCCATTTGCCACTTTTACCACCAAAATTGCATGTTCTGCACATCCGCATAAAATTGTGTGCCTCAAAAAAACAATTCTAAGGTCGATTGCGGAAATTTCCAATGGCAACGAATCGTGCCCAAAGGGTTTAAATGGGGACCACTCACATGCTTCCATCCTGTCGTTTGGCAGTGGTTTCCATGAGTTTCCCGAAGCGATCCGAGTCAATGGCAACCTGCTCGCAGCCCCAATTGAGCAACAACGCTTTCAGGCCAGTGTCCGCGAAAAAAATTTACCACTGTGGCTGACACGTTTGTAATTCGCATCAATCCATGGCGGCAATTAATCGACGATGCACACACTCCAAAGCTATGAAACTAGGAAAGTTTATCACACTCTAGGTCTGTTTCTTTAAGGCGTTCGATGGTAGCTCCCAGGGCGCGCAACTTTCCTTCAAAATTTTCATAGCCGCGGTCCAGGTGATAAATTCTGTGAACTAGCGTTTCGTCTTCTGCACATAATCCAGCCAGATACAGCGCTGCGCTTGCCCGCAAATCGGAAGCCATGAGTTGCGTCCCCATCAATTTTCGTGAACTGGAGCCGTGGATGATGGAGTGCGATTCTTCGAGTATGATATTTGCCCCCA
>JAITBR010000036.1 GCA_031283485.1 Puniceicoccales bacterium
CGGATGCGATGGAACCATACTTGGTATCGATCCAAGTTTGCGCGGAACGGGAATTGCCATTTTGGAATCGAAAGGAAATTTGTGTAGGCTTGTGTTTTCCAAAAGGTTATCGCTCACGCCAAAGATTTCATTTTACGGATGTCTGGGTAAGCTTTTCATGGAAATTGACGGAATAGTTGGCGAATACAAGCCAAGTTATTCGGCGATGGAGAGGCCTATTTTCGTGCAAAATTACAAAACTGCCCAAGCGTTGGGATCCGTGCGCGGAGCCATCATTGCTGCACTTGTGAACAGTGGAGTAGAAATTTGCGAGTATTCTCCGCTGCGAGTCAAACAAGCCGTTACCGGTGTTGGGCGAGCATCGAAGGAACAGGTTATGCGGACCATAAAAAATATTCTTGCCATTCGGCATGATATCTCTGGCGATGAGTCGGATGCATTAGCAGTTGCCTGTTGCCACGCATGGACATTTACTCGGGAATAAAAAACGGCAGGCGTGTAGCCTGCCGAATACCAACAATTAAACAAAATTCCTCTATCTTTCGCGTATTTTTGCCAACATTCTAAGAACCTCAATATACAACCATATAAGGGTCACTATCAATCCGAAGGCGGCGAGCCATCCCATATAACTTGGCAAACCACGATTTGAAATTTTAACAATAAAATCAAAATCTAAAATTAAATTTAGCGCAACTATTACTACCAGAAATGCACTAAACAGCAGCCCAAATGTCCCGCTCGAATGTATGAAGGATACACCTCCACTGAATAAAGAAATTATCAATCCAATGGCATATACAGCCACTATGCCGAACGTAGCCGTTACTACTATCGCTCGAAATTTATTTGTAACACTGATGATATTATATTTATACAGCAGGAGCATACCTACAGCTGTACCGCAAGTGAGTACAATAGCCTGAAAAACGATACCATGGTATCTCACCTCAAAAACCTTAGATATACTCCCTAAAACAAGACCTTCTAACACGGCATACAGCGGAGCGGTATACCCTGCCCATTCCTTCTTAAACATCGTCACCATTCCCACGACAAACCCGGCTATGAAAAATAATGCCACTTTCGACGTCAACGACCCCACGGAGGTATATTTGCCATTCCAAGCGAACACCGCAGAAAACACAACAATGGCCAATAAAATTAAACAGCGATTAATCACCCCATTAAGCGTCGTGGCCATCCGTCCATCGGGACAGGGACACTCAAAATTCTTCGCATTTAAAATTGGATTTGAAACATCGTACGACATAACTCGCGTGATAATCGCAGTTCATCAAAGAAATGCAAGGAAAATGTTATTATGCCAGTTCATTTTTATTGATTTTTTTTTGAGAAGCACCATCACATTGGATGTGTTTGCTGGTGTGAAGTTGGGCTGGTACTTGGCAACAAAGTATTTGTTTCCAACGGGAAGAAAATTTTCTTTCCTATCAATAACTTCCATTTTGGGAGTGGCGTTTGGGGTAATTGTATTATTTGTTGTCAGTAGTGTAATGGATGGCTTTCAAGCGGAAATTTGCTCGAAAATTGTTGGCACACAAGGACAAATCAAAGTTGATTCCGAATGCATTATTCCCGATTCAGAGGAAGTTCGCCATGTTTTGTTGAGCGATTCCTCGGTTACACATGCATCGGAGTATGTGATGGGAATTCTCATGTTACAATTTGGAAGTAAAACGGCATTTCCCTTCGCGAAAGGGGTGGATATGGAGCTCGAATCGAAAGTCGTGCCACTGAAAAATTTTATTGCTGCCGGTAGCGCGGATGCATTCGATGATTCCGCGGTGATCATTAGTTCGGGATTGGCAAACGCGCTTGGGGTTGAGATCGGAGATAGCGTTGACGTGTATTCTCCTCTGATGCTGCAAAACTTACAGAGTGATGAACTTTTGCTTCCGCGTTCCTTCGATGTCATAGCCATATGTAACACCGGATGGAATCAGGTGGATGCGAATTTTATTCTGTTGAGTCTGAGGGCCATGCGAGAATTATTTGGCATGGAAGATGGTGATTCGCACGGTTTAATCGTAAAATTGCGCAGCGGAGCTGACTTGGAAAAATCTGTGATGAGTCTGAAGCAAAAACTTCCAGGGATGCGAGTTTTGAGCTGGCAAGAGCTGAATGGCGATTTTCTGTTCGTTTTAAGATTGGAAAAAACGATGATGATATTTGTTTTACTGTTTATTTTGCTTGTTGCATCCTTTTCCATAGCCAGCTCGCTGATGATTTCCGTTGTGAAAAAACGCCGGGAAATTGGTTTACTGTGCGCTTTTGGGGCAACAAAAAGGAGTATTTCACTCATATTCATATTCGAGGGCCTAGGTATTGGATTGCTCGGAAGCGTTTTTGGTTTGATTTTCGGATACGTTGTTTTAGCCGTTAGGAACGGCATTTTGGCTGTTTTAGTGAAGT
Source organism: Puniceicoccales bacterium (assembly GCA_031283485.1). Next base: position 2,437 of record JAITBR010000036.1, read on the forward strand.
TGTCCGGTATAAATGATTTTTTGCTAAAATTTTACGATTTTGCACAGTTGCCTGTGAAATACTCGGTCGGAAGCATTGCTGTGATAGTTGCATTCACCATACTTGTTTGTTGTATGGCCGGTTTGATTCCGGCTTTAGTCGTTGCAAGGCTTAGCCCATCCCATGCCTTACGAAATGAGTGAGCGGCCGATAGTAGAGCTGCGGAATGTGTCAAAATCTTTCGGCGGCTATTCAGTTCTTAGGAATGTTGAATTTTCCCTAATCTTCGGCGAATCAGTCAGCATTTGTGGAGCATCTGGTACCGGAAAAACAACACTACTAAATATTGTAAGCCTACTTGAGCGACCTGATTCTGGAATTGTTCTTTGGGATGGAGAGGTGGCGTCAAATAATCGAACAAGTGGCACACTTGAAGCTCGACGTAAAATATTGGGGTTCGTTTTTCAAAATCACAATTTAATATACGAACTCAATGCAATGGAAAATGTTTTACTTCCTCTTAGAGTGTGGAAATATCCATCGAAGCAAGACGTGAATTTCGCAAAATCACTCCTGGAAGCGGTTGGTATGCGTGACAAAAAGTACAGCAACATAGATGTTTTATCCGGCGGAGAAAGGCAAAGGGTGGCTTTGGCAAGAGCCCTAATAAATAAGCCACGTGTGATCCTGGCCGATGAACCCACTGGCAATCTCGACGAGACAAATGCCCGCGGAGCTGTAGATTTAATGCTGAATATTTGCAAGCAAAACGACAGTTCGCTGCTGCTGATAACACACAATCAAAGGCTTTCCAAACTGACAGATAGGGCATTTATCCTATCGGGTGGCAAGCTGCTTTTAGTGAGGATGCTAGGTAAGATTTTTAGATTCGGTCAGGACTATGTATAGCGTACTCGGGATAATTACACACGCCCCTGCCACCGTACTCCACGTTGGAATTTCATCAAAACACAAGAAACCAATCACTGCAGACAATATAAACTCGATGTATCTAAACGGTGCAATCGCTGATACACTAACGCGTTCGAATGCCTTCAATATACAGTACAATAGCAAATTTGCGCCGCAGCCAAGTAAGGCGAAAAAAAACCAGTCGGTTATTTGTACCTTTTCCCAATAAACCCAGGCCGGTATTGCAATTAATGCCAGTGTTACGACTGCCGTATAAAACAACATCGTTAGAATGCCTTCCTTCGCGACAAATTTTTTATTTATCACGTCTAATCCGGCGAACATTACCGCTGAAAGTATCAAAATCAAAATGGCATAGGTCGCAAAATTGGCATTCGTTGGCTCCGATGTAATGCATATTCCCGCAAAGCAAAGCAGGGTCGCTAGTAATCTCGGTATGTCCATTGTTTCCTTCAGGAACACATAGGCCAATAGTAGTGTGAATATTGGGATCGTGAAATTAATGATTATCACCGTCGATAGTGGCAATTTGTTCAGCGAAAAGCAGTACAAGGAAATGGCCAAAGTTAGCATAATCGCCCTGATGAAGTGCATGATGCTATGCCTAGTACTAAATGAATGAAGTCCTCGTGTCAGCATACAGGGGATTAGAAAGATTGTTGCGAAAAAGTAGCGTAAAAACACAATTTGCGCCACCGCATAGTGTCCAGCGAGCAATTTCGTGACGGAGTCGTTGAATATGCATATGCACAAACTTGCAACAAACCAAGTTATTCCGGAAAAATAATTGATTCTGTTGTATCCCATTGATGATTCTGCAAAATCTCAGAAACCGAGATTGCTGTCAAGTGGTGATTTCAAAATTTTCCTAGGCAATTGGGAAAAATACGCTGCATTGGTATTGCACTTTGTGGAGCTAAATTTTTAAAAATTCACTTATTTCAAAAATAAATATTATTGCGGGGTATGCTGAGATTTGCGCAAATAATAACCTTGATTATCTCACATTGAATTTTTATTGAATGTTGCAAATGTGCCTGGCTAGCTCAATTGGCAGAGCAGTTGACTCTTAATCAATTGGTTCGGGG
>JAITBR010000092.1 GCA_031283485.1 Puniceicoccales bacterium
AGAGGTTTCTTTCTCTGCACTCTGCGAAACGGCATGCCCTAAATTTGCTTGTGTAACCTCGCTAATAACCTCGTCGCGCTCCGGTCGATACACATTCCTTCCTACAGCATCACTCATAGTTACCCCTCTTTATCCTAGGGGGATAGTGTAACATTTTAGAATAAATAGACAAGTAAAATGTGCGGATAAAATACGGATTGCCCAAGAGTATTAGGGCAATTAAAAATATCAAAAGCCATTTTTGACGTTACAAATACGCAACGATTAACAATTTTCCATTAACATTTGCTTTGCTTTTTCTAAATTATTCTCGTGCAAAATGTGAATTAATCGCTTTATTTCTTCAATTGGTTTATCCCACCACTTTAGTCTCAGCAGAAATTCTATCATCGAGTTATCAAATCTTTTTCGAATTAGTTTTGCCGGATTTCCTGCAACAATTGTATACGGTTCGATATCACATCCAACTACGCTGTTCAACCCGATAACAGCACCATCACCTACGCATATCCCAGGCAATATTGTTACATTTTGTCCTATCCACACATCATTACCGATTAATGTATCTCCTTTAAAGGGCATCAGATCAAGCTGTGGAACTGTTTCATCCCAACCTTCGAAAATGTAGAATGGAAATGTTGAAATGCAGGACATCTGGTGATTAGCACCATTCATAACAAATTCGACACCTTTTGCTATTTGGCAAAATTTACCGATGATGAGTTTATCCCCATAGAAATCGTAGTGATGGGTTACATGTTTTTCAAAATCTACATCACCAAAATAAGTGAAGTCTCCTACCACTATGTTCTTGTTTTTTATGGTTGGCTTAACATAAGTTACACAGTCTAAGCCGGGTATGGGAAATATAACATTTGGATCTGGAAGTTTACCGTTTGACATAACACATACCCATAGCTGATGATGACAACACACCTAAGCGTCTGGCGGAGAGGGAGGGATTCGAACCCACGGTACCGTTGCAGGCACTTCGGTTTTCAAGACCGACACAATAAACCACTCTGCCACCTCTCCTTAGTTAATAACTAATCAGGACTTCGGCATAAAAGTCCAGAGAAAATTACACATTTTGCACTGCACTCAGCCATTAAATGGTTGCTATTTTTGGTGCAGCGATAATTGTGTTATTTATTGTGGCGGTGCGCTTATTTGGCACAGATGGCATACGTGGCAAATTTGGTCAATATCCGATTTTGCCAGGTTTTTTTTCCCGTTTGGCATGGGTAATGGAGGTTTTTTTTTCAGAGCACTTGCAAAGAAAACATCTAAAAATTGTCATTGGTCATGATACGCGCGAAAGCGGAAATGTTCTGAAGCAAGCTCTAATCGCTGGATTTTCAAGGGATGTCACGGTGTTTGATTGTGGAATTTTGCCGACTCCAGCGGTGGCGTATACTGTGCGTAAGCTTGGCTGTGACTGTGGTCTGTCCGTAACTGCCTCCCATAATTTGTATTTCGACAATGGCGTAAAAATTTTTAATGCTCAGGGCGAAAAATTACCCATTAATTTGGAGCGTAACATCGAAACACTGCTGCAAACTTCAGCTGTGAATCAAAAAATTTCAGGGGCCAACATTGTGAATTATTCCGCTGATGCCAGACGCGAATTTTGTACGCCGTTTGGTGGCGTAGAATTTCATTTCGACGGACGCGTTGTTTTAGACGTTGCAAACGGCGCAGGAGTGGTAACGAGTCCACTAATCTTGCAAAAAATCTGCAAAGATCTTGTGGTCATTGGCAATGAACCTAATGGTAAAAACGTAAACACTGATTGCGGCAGCGAAAACATTGGGACGCTGTGCAGCGCCGTAAAGAAATTTTCAGCTGCCGTTGGGATTGCCCACGATGGTGATGCCGACCGGCTTGTTATGGTAGACGAAAACGGCATTCCCGTGAAAGGGGACCAAGTTATAGGAATAATCGCAAAGTATCTGTCTTGCAAAAATCGACTAAAGCACAACCTGGTAGTCGTCACCGAGCAGAGTAATTTCGGGCTCGATGATAGTTTGGCTAAATTTAGTATAGGTGTCATACGCTGTGAAGTTGGCGATAGAAGTGTTTACTATTCTATGCTTGAACAGGATGCTTCCTTCGGCGGTGAAGAATCTGGGCACTTAATTTTACGCGAATTTTTGAACACGGGAGATGCAATTTCAGCGGCTGTATTGGTGCTGAAAATCATGGCAGAAAGTGGCCTTCAGCTATCTCTACTGAAAACTGATATCTCACTACTACCACAGAAGCTGTGCAATATCCAAGTTAGGAGGAAAGTCCCTTTGCATGAGATACAGGGATTTGGTGAATTGCTGAATTTTCTTGGAAAATCGGAACCGGATTATGGGCGTGTGTTTGCCCGCTATTCCGGAACTGAGGACAAGCTGCGTGTGCTTATTGAAGCAAAATCTGAGGCAGCTGTTGATAAAATTTTGACATGTGTGCGTAAATTTTTAGGATGTAGACTCGTCTGATTTAGGCCCAGTGCGATGACTGAAGAAATTGACATAGATCCCCTACTTGAGCGTGCAAAGACTGTTAGTTCTGATGGTGATTTTCAATACGCCGAGTTCCTCTATCGGGAAATTTTGAAAAAGTATCCAGAAAGTGTGGATATTCGCTGCGAACTGCACAGGTTGCGAAAATTGGTGCACTTTAAAGCTCGGACCATAGCTGCACTTATCAAGCAGATGTTTGTTTTGTTAAAAATAGGATATTTGCGAAAAAAAAATGCTCCCGCTTGGCGAATTTTGGATGAAATTGAACGATTTTTCGACGGAAGTCCTTCTTCGATTACTGGCTATCGAAATTTATCGGAAGTGGCGTTTGGAGCAAAATTGTACAATGTCGCTGAATTTTCCATTCGAGCTATTCCTCAGGAAAGGCGTTCCAGATTAGATTTGATACGGCTTGCAAACACATTGTTTGAAGAAAAAAAGTTTGACGACGCGGTGGGCGTGGCTAATTCCTTACTAGAGGATGATCCGGATGATGAGGAAGCCAAAGATATCGTCTGGCGGGCCTCGGTGGATAAGTCAATAAATAAAAATGTCAATTTAGTGATGGCGGAAGGTTGTGGCACCTTTGTCCCTCCCAAGGTGGATGCCTCCCAAATTGTGGTATCGAACCCAAAAAAGGAGAATGAAGATGGGAAAAAAAGTGGAGGATGGGGGAAGCCCAAAAACGATTCACTCAGGTAAGATTGTTATCGGTTTATGCACATATCACCGCAACGAATTGCTTGGTGGAGCACTGGAAAGTCTATCTCGCATTGATCTTCCTTCGGATGTCGCCATTGAATTCGTCCTGGTAGATAATGATCCAACCGGCGGGGCGAAGCCGGTGTTTAAAGCCTATCTGGATGATTTTTCTTTCAAAAGTTACTATTTCATAGAGCCAAATCAAGGGCTAGTCTATGCTCGTAACCGCGTGCTCGAAGAAGCAATTAAACTTAATGCAACAGAAATTGCCTTTTTTGATGATGACGAAATTGTTGCCGAAAATTGGCTAACGGCACTTTGGAACGCCTATTTAAAATCTCCTTTTGGAGGAGTTGGCGGTCCGGCTTATCGTTTGCTGCCACCGGATCACGATGTTCTCCTGGAAAAGTTTTGGAAAAATTCATCAAACTGCCGCGCACGAAAAGATAAATACCTAATTTCAACAAATAACTGTCTTTTTTCGGCAAATCTTGTGGCCAAAAACGGATTAAATCTGCGATTTGATCCATTTTTCAACCAAATTGGTGGCGAAGATGCTAAATTTGCACTTGAAGCTTGTTTTGGAGGCGCACAATTTAGCTTTGTGAAGGAAGCAGTGGTGGTAGAACGGTTCCCAAAGGAACGTGCTACTTTCCCTTATCTGCTCAAGCGCCATTTCGGCAGCGGTAGCTTACCTCCATTGATAATTCGCAGGCTGGGAATAGCGGGACAAAAAAAACGCATCCTCACAAGTGTGTTATCATGCGTGTGGAGAACGGCATTTATTCCACTCTCACTATGCCTTGGCAAATTTCAATTTTGGAAAAATCTACTGTGGCTAATGAACGCAGTCGGATGCCTGACTGGCTGCTTCGGATACAGTTACAGATATTATAAACCAAAAACCTCCAAAATGCCGAAAGCCTAGAAATTTCTCATCAAAAATGTGAAAATGAAGTTACAGAACATTGTTGGAATCCGCATATTCACGCCGCGTCATTATAGCTGCATCACCATTCTCGGAATACACATAGCCGGTGCCATGTAGCGTTTGCAACCTATCCATTGGACAATCATTTTTCTTGAAAATCTGCCGCAATTTAACTATGTATTGGTCCATCGAACGGCTGCGCACATTGGCGCGTTCTCCCCATACGCTGTGTATTATGTTTTTTCTACTCAAAATGGTCCCGTGATTGTACGCAAAATGCTTCAAAATTCCTATTTCTTTTTTACCAACTCGCACCCTGTTTCCATTTGGAAAGCTAACACACATGAAAGCAGGTGATACTTTGGCATTGCAAAACATGAAATCATCATCATTCAAGGTAGCATTGTCGGTTATGGAAAAATCTTCAGAGAAAGATGTGCGCCGCAAAACAGCGCGTACGCGAGCCGTGAGCTCCGTAAAACTGAATGGTTTTGTGACAAAATCATCCGCTCCAGCATCAAATCCTTTCAATTTGTAAAACTCA
>JAITBR010000106.1 GCA_031283485.1 Puniceicoccales bacterium
GAATGCCATTCGCCGAACATAGTCACTTACTGTACACATCTTTTAATCCATGGATTAAAAGATGTGTACAGTAAGTGACTATGTTCGGCGAATGGCATTCTCCAGCGTATGCCAGGCGATGGTGGCACATTTTATGCGCATTGGAAATTTTCTGACCCCAACCAAGGCTCCAACGTCTCCATATTTGCTCAGATCTATGCCACTACCGGACAGCCCTTTGCAGACATTTCCTACGATGGACAAGGCTTCGGCTTTTGTTTTATTTTTTAACAGCTGCATCATGAGGGAGGCGCTGGCCTGTGAAATTGCACACCCTTCTCCGGAAAATGCAAGTTCCGAAATTACACATTCGTCAAAATTTACGTATACAGTGACTTTGTCTCCACAGGACGGATTGTAACCATCAGCATGGGCATGATATGACTTTGGAATATATTTGTTATAGGGAGCTCGGTTATGCTCCAAAATAACAGCTTGATAGAGCTCTTGCAGATCGTTATCCATTGCCATACATATAAAACTTGACATTTCCAATGGCAAGAATTCCCTCGCCTAGTGTGAAAGTATTGGCAAATGCGGCGTGGTTTTGTCGGGTATTGATCGATGCGCTATTTCCTCGTGTTTGTACCATTTGTCAGCGACCAATGCCAGTGAATTCCTTCTACAATGCCATCTGCGATGCGTGCTCAAAGGATATATGTTGGGTTGATTCTCGAACTGTGGATGCGTTGTTTGAGCGATATAAGCGCGAGGCAATGGAGCGCGGGGAACGGGTATTTTTTAACAATGGAGTCACTTGTTGGGAGCACAGTGGAGTTGCGCGAATGTTGATACTTGCTTTAAAATACAAATGTGCCAGCTTTTTGATTAAAGATATTGTGGCGATGATCAAGAAAAACGCCGGGCATTTGCTAAATTTTGTGGCAAATTCTCTGCTTATCCCGGTTCCAATGCACTATTTTAAGCGAATATGTCGAGATTATAGTCAGACGGAGCTTCTTGCAGATGCGCTCTCAAAGTGCACGAATGCTCGCGTCGCAAAGAAGCTTTTAACGTGCAAAAGTCACACCGCTCAAGCTAACCTCACTACGGCTGAACGCTTACTCAACGTTTGGAACGTCTTCAATTGCAACGAAAGCGGCCTGAGCAAAGCCACGCGCATTGTTATCGTTGATGATGTGATAACAACGGGAGCGACGCTATTTGCCTGCTGTGCGGCAATGCACAGGTGTGGGTTTCGTGACATAAACATACTGACGCTATCATATGGCGGATCATGACCCTATTCAGCAAACCAGTTTATTCCACGATTTCCATCAAAAAACGTGACATGCCGAAGGGCGTGTGGACAAAATGCCCACTGAGTGGTGAGTTGGTTTACAACCGTGACCTCGAGAAAAACAATATGGTGGTGCCGAAGAGCGGATACCACTTTCCTTTAAATGCACACAAAAGGATCGAACTTTTGTGCGACCGTGGCTCTTTCAAAGAGATATGGAAGGCCATGGAGACTGTTGATGTTCTTAGGTTCAATGGCCATGCGAAATATATGGATAAGGTGCGCAGTTACCAGTCAAAATCAAAAATGAGGGAAGCGGTAATTACCGGAACTGCCCGCATAAGCGGAGTAGCGGTGGCAATCGCCGTCATGGATTTTAGTTTTTTAGGAGCAAGCATGGGCTCAGTCGTTGGTGAAAAAATTACGCGTACCATAGAACTCGGACTGAATAAAAAAATGCCGGTAGTTATAGTATGTGCATCTGGTGGTGCACGCATGTACGAGGGTATCTTAAGTCTAATGCAAATGGCCAAAACTTCAGCGGCATTATCAAAATTGAAAGCAGCCAATGTGCTGTATATTTCCATATTGACCAACCCGACAATGGGTGGCGTCATGGCTAGTTTTGCTTCCTTAGGCGATATAATCTTTGCCGAACCGGGAGCATTAATCGGATTTGCCGGACCGCGAGTGATCAAGGAAACTACGCATCGAGATCTACCGCATGGATTTCAAACTGCAGAGTTTTTGCTCGAACATGGGTTGATAGACCAGATTGTATCGCGCAACGAATTAAGAAAACAGTTGAGCCATTTCCTTGGTGCATTCGGATATCGGCCAAAAAAAGGTGAAAACAATCGAGCAGTTGTTTGATGGCGTTGAATGCGCCACGGATCGAGTACACTACGACGCTCCAATTGATTGCATCAGTCACGATTCTCGCGAAATCACAGCAGTTGGATATCCGCTATTTTTTGCCATAAAAGGAATGCATTGTGATGCTAACTCGTGTGTCGACGCGGTGACAAATATCAATAAAAACACGATTATTGCCAGTGAGACCTTCCACCGCAATGGCATAACGGTCTCCAAACTCAACGAAGCAATGGCCATTGTTGCACGAAAATTTTACGACTTTCCAGATGGAAAAATGAATATCGTGGCCGTAACCGGAACCAACGGAAAGTCGACGGTTGGATTTTTATTGAAACAATTACTTAGCAGGTGCGGCTTGTTCGGCACGATAGAGTACGATCTTTGTGGGCAAATTTTAGCCGCTACCAACACCACGCCGCTGGCCTTAGATTTTTACAAACTGCTAAGCAAATGCGAGCAAAATGGCTGCGAAAACGTAGTTTTAGAGGCAAGTTCACACGCACTTGATCAAAAGCGCATATTTGGCCTGGCCATTAGTATTGCTATTTTTACCAATCTTTCACACGAACACTTAGATTTTCACAGTACACTTGAAAATTATTTTCTGGCCAAGAAAAAGCTATTTACGGGAGAAAACGGAGCAATGCCCGAAATTGGCTTAATCAACATAGATGATCAATATGGACGCAGACTGTTTAATGATTTGCGGATGAGCGGACAGCAAATTTACAGCTTTGGTTTCTCCCATGAAGCTGACTTTCACATCGCAGATATCAAAAAAAATTCACTGGCAGGTTCAGCGTTCACACTGCGGCATAAAAATCGAAGCCACAGCTTTGGAACAAAACTTTTTGGGAAACACAATATTTCGAACGCAACTGCCTGTCTAGCTGCTGCCAGGCTCCTTGGTTATAATTTTGATCAACTCAGATCGAAGCTGGCAACGTGTGTCGGTGCTCCCGGCAGACTCGACGGTGTACCGCTTAAAACCGAAGCTATGGCATTCGTAGATTATGCTCACACACCCGATGCGCTGCAGATGGTGCTGTCGACACTTGTTAAGCAACCTCACAAACGCATAATAACGGTGTTTGGGTGTGGTGGAGAACGCGATAGAGCCAAGCGCGCACCAATGGCGAAAATCGCTACCGTGATGTCCGATTATACAATAATAACTGCCGATAATACGCGCGGAGAGCCATTGGAACAAATATTTTCCGACATGCGACCCGGCATAGCCAATAGTGGAACAGTAATAGAATTCATTTCCGATAGGTACACTGCCATAGAACGAGCCGTAAAATTGTCTCAAAAGGGAGATATTGTTCTGGTGTCCGGTCGTGGTCACGAAAACGATCATAAAATCGGCAATCAAATTATACACCTTAATGACAAGGAGGCGCTGAAAGAAATTAGCGGCAGACTATGATCAATTTTGCGAATTGGACGTCCAGTGGAGCTGGATATTGGTTGAATGGCAAAATGCCAAATATTGTTGAAAAAATTTGCAACGATGCGCGTATATTGTCGAAAAATTCCTGTTTCATAGCCATAAAAACAGAGAAGGCCGACGGTCACGACTATGCTCTGCAGGCTGAGCAAAACGGCGCCTCATGCACCATCGTTGACCATGAAATTCACGGCATAACTATTCCGCAATTCATTTGTAAAGGCACCACCATTGCGGGATTAAATAAAATTGCGTCCTTTACTCGTGAAAATTTTCACGGAAAGGTCGTTGGCATCACTGGAAGTATGGGCAAAACTTCCACGAAAAACATTCTGAGCCTAATTCTTAGGGTACAAAATAGTAAAACTTTTTCAAATGAAAATGGGCAACTCGGTATCCCGTTTACCTTAGCGAAATTTACGAATGGCGAGCCAATTGGCATTGTTGAAATCGGCATTGATACTATGGGTACAATCGGTAATTTGCTCGAAATTGCACATCCAACGGACTGCATAATAACAGGCATTTCTCGTGTTCATCTAAATGGTTTCGGAGATGAACACACCATCGCCTCTGAGAAAATAAAACTGGCAGAGTTTGTGTTAAACAATTCTTGCAATTGCGTATTAGACAAAGAGTTACTGCGGTTTGAATGCTTCAAAAAAATTGCACAATTTTGCACGATTCCGGACGAAAATGTGAAAGCTAAAGCGCATTTTTTCATTGAATACACGGAGCACATTCGCCATTTGAACCTGCGAATCGAGGGACAGCGATATCGTTTTGCCATTCCGTATCTCATGAGCAATGGCACAATAAAAAATCTGATTCTGGCGGCAACGTTCGCTCTGCTGAACGGAGAAACACCAGCCAACATCAGCATGCGCTTGCAAAATTGGGAACCGTCAGCACTGCGAGGTTCGCTGTTAACAATTGGTGATTGCACATTTTTTGCGGACTGCTACAACGCAAACCCTGCTGCATTTTTGGATTCATTGCAAAATTTTGACAGACTTTTCCCGGAGAAAAATCGGCTGTTTGTAATCGGGAGCTTAGACGATTTTGAACTTAAACAATATAGCGGCGAGGAAAATATTCAGCTTGGAAAAAATATCCCCATTCGCAATGGAGATACAGTTATCCTAATCGGTGAAAGAGCTGGCGACGTATACGTCGGCTTGCTGCAAGCATCTGCGTCGCTTGCCAAAAATGTTCATTGTCTGCAAACAACGGAAGAGGCGCGAGTTTTTATTCAAGCTCACCATGGCGCAATATACATGAAAGGACATCATTTTTATCGCATGGATAAATTAATTGATTAAGATTGTTGCCACTTGGATGCATCTCCCTCATGGAGCAGTTTTAAAGTGCAATTTCACGAAATTTTTTATCCCTTCTTCTCCGACGCGTTTTTTCAATTCTGCCGCCTGTTTTGTCACGAAGCTACTTGCGCCCTTTCTCAGTTGCATACCAGCCAATTTGGAAAGTTTTTCCATTTGTTCGACGTATTCCGCACGCGCCACAATCGAGGCCGCTGCTACGACGGGATCGCTTTCGGCTCTGACTTGCATTTTCAAATTAAATCCAGGATCATTGAGCATTGTCTGCACTATAGGTTTTTTGGAAAATTGATCCAATATCCCCCAGGTAACGCGCTTTTCCGCAAGTGCACTTTTGAGGGAACACGCGTGCATCCACCCGAGTAGAATGTTCATATTTCTGTTAAATTTAACATACAATTCATTGTATTTCTCCATGCTGAAGCACATTGTTTTTACGACGCAATCTAACGTGCGAATTTCCTTATTCAATTTAAGAACGGTTGCATCACTTGTGATTTGCTTGCTGTCCTTGACACCATTTGCAATGAATTGTTTCACGGCATCGCCACCGGCAATGACACAGGCAGTTACTAAAGGTCCAAACAGATCCCCTTTTCCGCTCTAATCCATCCCGGCATGCTCCTCAAACCATTTCTTCTCATGAACGGCAAAATTGTAGCCGAATTCGGCGGTATGCGTAATTTCCGGTTCCAGTACGAACTGGATAAATTCTTCGGTTTTTTTTCCCTGAACGACGAGTTTGCCACTATTATACATCACAATGTTTACGCCATCCCCCCGAAACGCAAACCGGCTGTGGGGCACACCATAGGGCTCCCACCTGTGCTGCAATAGCCACTCATGTAACGCTTCAATCCGTTCACCGTCAAATGCAGCTGTGTACAATGTCTTTCTTTGTACCGGTTTGGAATCCATATCACTGTTTAACGACGGATTGATCGACTTTCATCGTAAATTCGCGGCGTTCGCCATTGCGCATGACCACGATGTGCATCTCGGATCCAGGATGTGCGAAAAATAGGGCATTGTGCAAGTCTTCGCGGTGTTTTATTGAAAAGTTGTTCATCGATACAAGAACATCACCAGCCAACAACCCGCTCTTTTCTGCATAGGAATCGTGTATGACTCTGGAAATTACAATTTGCTGACCAACGCCCAATTTGTAAGCGGCGTGAATGTCAATTCCCATCGCACCATAGGGAACTTTTCCAAAGGTTATGATATCATCATATACACGCTTCAGAGCACGCTTAGGCAAAATGAAGCTGGAGTGCAGCTCCGGCAAAGCTGCAACCATGCAACCGATTAAGTCTCCATTCAAATCAAATACAGGAGAACCGCTTTCTCCACCGCAGAACTCTATATCCGAACGCAAATATGTTGTTACAAATGTGCGCTCGCCGTAGGAGATGTTTTTGCCGACAATGTTTCCCATTGCCGGTGCCGGATCGAGATCCAGCCTACAACCAACAAAAATGGCAAACTCACCGATGTGCGCCAAGGAATG
>JAITBR010000047.1 GCA_031283485.1 Puniceicoccales bacterium
GCAAGAATGCTTTGCAAAATATGCAACTGCGTTACCAATTTCCGAATTATTGGCGGCGCAATCACTTAGCCTGCCAGTGTATCCCGAATTGGTACCGGATCAACTGAATCTTGTAACCACACACATCAAAAATTTTTTTAAATATTTGGCATAGGGTAAGGTTGTCCGTTCGCGGACTGTATCGCCACTGCTCATTGAAATAATTTAACGTTTTTTTAAAAACTTACCTGTATTTACTTGATATTGGTTAATTTTTCTGTAAAAATCGATTCCAAATAAACAGGGAGGAAGAATGGGTGACTCAAAAAAGGTAACGCAGGGTTCTGCCAATGTATCCGGCGCAAAATTAGGAGCAGATGGAACTTCAGGGAAGTTACCATCGAATGCATCGGAACATGTGCTTTTTTCAACGGGGAAAAAACTTTTCGACGTTAAATCGGGTGAAAATAATCAAACCTTAAAAGCTAATCAAACCGCAGAAACTAATCAAACCGTAGAAACTAATGATTCTAAAAAAAATCTTTTTATCGGGGCTGTGGGTGGTGCCATTACTTGTGCTACATACATCACCGCAGCCCTTGGCTTAGTCTCTGTTGCTGCCGTCCCTGCCGCTGTCGCTACCGCTGTCGTTTTCGCTGCCGGTGCTGTCGCTAATGCAGTTAATAAACCCAACCGAAGAGTGGAAACTTTAGAACCGGAGCCTACCCCAACTCCGAAACCGAAGCCAACTGCAGCTCCGAAACCGAAGCCTACCCCAACTCCGAAACCGGAGCCTGACGAGACTTTGGAACCGGAATCTGACGAGATTCTAGAATCGGAGCCTGACGAGATTCCAGAATCGGAATCTGACGAGATTCCAGAACCGGAATTTGACGAGATTCCAGAACCGGAATCTGACGAGATTCTAGAATCGGAGCCTGACGAGATTCCAGAACCGGAGCCTACCCCAACTCCGAAACCGAAGCCCATTGCAACTCCGAAACCGAAGCCCATTGCAACTCCGAAACCGGAGCCTACCCCAACTCCGAAACCGAAGCCCATTGCAACTCCAAAACCGGAGCCCATTGCAACTCCAAAACCGGAGCCTAGCATAAATTGCAAAGATAAAAAAAACAGAAAAGACCCACAATGCATGACATGACATAAGGGAACAATGTTTCACAGTTAGTATTTTGCCAGGTGGCCTCAGCCACCTGTTTTTTATTTTTAGACCTTTCACGAATTGCATTGCAACTATCCATCAAAAGATTTGGCAAATTTTTAAGAAAAATATCAAAATTTTGTTGACAAAAATCAGCTCTTCTGTTCCCCAAAAAATTACCAACAATTAAATAAGGAAACAGAAATGATAACAAGAAGTGGCAATAAATATGGTAGTGGTAGTTATAGCGACTTGCAGGTTGTGGATGCACCTGAATCTTCGAAATGCAAAGTTACAACAAGCAAGCAAAATTCTAATCCAGATAAAGCGGCAACAACAGCACCTAATGTAAAACCTTTAAAGGTATATTCACCAGAAACAAGCTCATCGGATGTGAAAGGCTCAAATCCAAAAGCAACCCTAAAAGAATCGCTCGTGAAAGCATTGAAAGTTCTAGTGGCAGTTGTGGGAGGCAGTGTCTTAGTTTATGGCAGCTATCGCGCAGTAAAGGCTGTGGTAAGCGCAATAAAGGCTGCGTGGGTAAAATTTTCGGAAAAATTCACAGCCCAAGAACCCGCAGTTAAACAACCTGCAGCCCAAGCGCCTGCAATCAAAGCACCTGTGATCCAAGAACCTGCAGTTAAACAACCTGCAGCCCAAACGCCTTCAACCTCGCAACGGAAATATGGTCGCAGAGATCCACGCAGAATGGTGTAAGTGCATAATCATTTCACAATTATCTTGCAGGCGGTAAGCTGCCTGCTTTTTGTTTTGCCTATGGCATTGGCACGAAAAACAAGCAAAGCCTTCAATTGCACGGCTAACTGGAAACGTTCATTGTAAAAAAGCTTGCGTATTTTTGCACTTGTCGCTCATCTTTTCACACGCAATGGGCAATAAAAATTTTGTGCACCTACACCTCCACACCGACTACAGCATCCTCGACGGCGCTTGCAGAATGGATCGTTTGTTTGAGCGCGCGCGCGAGCTTTCCATGACCGCAGTCGCGATTACGGATCACGGCAATGTTTTCGGCATACCGGAATTTGTGCAAAATGGAAAAAAATATGGCATTAAGCCAATCATTGGATGCGAATGCTATACCCTACTTCATGAAGACATCACCGAACGCAAAAAATTTCCCTTGTACCACACGACGCTATTGGCTAAAAATTCCACCGGGTATAAAAATTTGTGCAAAATTGTTTCAATTTCGCATGTTAAAGGATTTTACTATAGGCCACGCGTTAATTTCAATTTGCTAAAAAAGTATAGCGATGGACTAATTTGTCTAACGGGGTGCATGCAGGGATTCATTTCTCAAATGCTGCTGGCAAATGATGAAAATTCCGCACAGAGAGGGCTGGAAGAACTAATCAACATTTTTGGCTACGATAATCTATTCGTTGAAATACAAAATCATGGAATTTTAGAGCAAAAGCAGATTTTACCGAAGCTACTTGCTATTGCTAAACGTAATAGTCTGCGCGCCGTTGCAACTAACGATGCCCACTATGTGAATCAATCCGATTGGGAGGCCCACGACGCCATGTTATGCATACAAACTGGCGCCAAGGTTTCCGATGAAAATCGAATGAGGATGTCATGTCATCAGTTCTATCTGAAATCACGCGAAGAGATGGAGTTAATGTTCGGTGACAATGGAGAAGTGCTGGACAATTCGCTGATTATTGCCGATATGTGTGACATCACGATGCCCTACGGGGAAAATCATTACCCGGTATTCCCATGCACTGAAAAGATGTTTATCGACAAACATACGAACTACCTCAAGAAGATGTGTATCAATGGATTAGTGGAGCGTTACGGCATCGATTATAATTCCGTTGACCGAAACATCAAAGCAAATGTGAATGACGTTTATAATCCGGTTAATTTGTGCAATCGGTTCGACTACGAGCTTTCAACTATCGAACGAACGGGCTTCGTTGACTATTTCCTAATCGTTTGGGATTTTGTAAATTGGGCAAAGCAAAATGGAATTGTTGTTGGTCCAGGTCGAGGTTCTGGAGCTGGTTGTCTGCTGGCTTATTTACTGAAAATAACGGACATTGATCCGATAAGATTTGGCCTGCTATTCGAAAGATTTTTAAACCCTGAAAGAGTGTCACCACCCGACTTTGACATCGATTTTTGTATGAACCGCCGTGCTGATGTCATTGATTATGTGCGCAATAAATACGGGAAAGATCATGTGGCAAACATTATTACTTTTGGAACGTTGGGAGCGAAAATGGTTGTGCGCGACGTTTGCAGAGTGTACGACATTCCCTATGAGGAGGCAAATCGCCTGGCAAAAATGATTCCCGATGATCTGCATGTTACGCTCAATGACGCCCTGGCAAAATCAGCTGAATTGCGTTCCGAGCAACAAAGAAATTCGCGAATTGCTAAAATTTTGAAAGAATGCCAGATTCTTGAAGGGATGGTCCGCAACGTTGGTACACATGCCTGTGGCATCATCATCTCCGATCGGCCGACGAACGACCTTGTCCCGGTAACAGTACAGGAGGGATATTTGACGACGCAATATGCCAAAGAGGCTGTTGAAGAATTGGGTTTGCTTAAAATGGACTTTCTTGGTCTTAAAACACTAACCGTAATAGATATCGCTGAACGCAATATTCGACGCCGAAGTGGCCTGGAAAATTTCAGCGTTTCCGACGTTCCACTCGAGGATGAGAAGACTTTTGATTTGATGAATAGCGGTGAAACGGTGGGAATATTTCAATTTGAATCCGCTGGCATCCAGAGGTGGTGTAAGCAATTCGGATTTTCCAGCGTGGATGAGATTAGCGCCTTGAGTGCCCTTTACCGTCCGGGTCCAATGGAATGGTTAGCGGACTACGTTGCCGGGAAAAAAGATCCAACGAAAATTAAGTATGCCCATCCGCTATTGAAGAACGTTTGCAAATCAACGTTTGGGATTATCGTATACCAGGAACAGGTCATGCAAGCGGCTCGAGTAATTGCCGGGTATTCACTTGGACAAGCCGATATTTTACGCCGTGCGATGGGTAAGAAAAAAGCGGATGTTATGAATGCCCAGCGGGAATCATTTGTTAGGGGGGCGGCTGAACACAACAAAATTCCCCGTGCCAAAGCCGAAGAAATTTTTTCCGTTTTGGAAAAATTTGCCGGATACGGGTTTAATAAATCACATGCAGATGCGTATGCCGTCATTGGATATCGCACAGCCTACCTAAAGGCGCATTTTCCCCTCGAATTCATGGCAGCACTAATGTCATGTGACCTTGGAAATGCAGACAAAATTGAACTGTTCATAGGGGAAGCAACTAGAATGGGAATTCCCGTTTTGGGACCAGACATCAACCAATCATTCAACGATTTTACACCCTACGTCTCCGACGACGAAAATTACATTCGCTTCGGCCTGTCGGCAATAAAAGGCGTTGGAGATGTCGCCGCGGCCAATATCATATCCGAGCGCGATAGATGCGGAAGGTTTGAGAGCTTCGTAGAATTTTCACAATTTGTTGACACTCGAATAGTTAATAAGAGAGTCTTTGAAGCATTGATCCTGAGCGGAGCATTTGATTCCTTCGGCCATGACCGGCAACATCTAATAAATTCCTTGCCGAATATCCTTGGAGAAGCTGCCAATATGCAAAGGGAAAGGAATAGCGGACAGACCTCCCTTTTCGACATGTTTGGTGGCGAAAATTCTGTGGTATCCATATATACCAGCGGCGCTAAAATGTCCAAATTTGATAAATTGAAAAACGAAAAAGCGACGCTCGGATTTTACGTTTCCGGACATCCAATGGCGGAATACAAGGACATCGTTCCGGTTATCAACGTTCCACCAAGCGGCGATCTAAGTAACTTGCAAGATCGTGCGAATTTTCGCCTTTGCGGCATCATAGATGGAATTGTTAAGAAGTTTGCCAAGAAAGATAATCGGCTATGGGCATTTTTTCAGTGTGATACGGGCAAATCAGTCGTACAAATGAATTGTTTTCCGGAAAATTTTGAAAAATTTGGGCATAAAATTAAGGAAAATGAACTCGCTGTGGTTACCGGTACGGTGCACGTTCGCGGTGATGAAAGTAGCTGCAGTGTTACCGATATCGATACCATTTCTAATGCTCTGAATTACATGATCAGCGGCATAAGTTGGGTATTGGATGCCGAATCGAAACAACTCGATGAGTTCATTGTAAATATCAATGACTTTATACAAAATAACGAAGGAAACATCGAAAACGTGCTATACTTTGAGTTTAAAAATGGGCGCCGCGAACTCGCCAAAATGTCTTCGGCGCTTAAGAGTAAATTTGATTTAGAAGCCATAGGGAGGCTTAAGCTGTCACCGGCATTAAAGAGCGTATCATTTAGTGCACAAAATTTATTCCCAAACCAAGAAAAAAATATTTCAAAAGCACGCTAAAATTTAGATACTCTGGGACTGTGGCTGATGTCATTAAAGTGGAGGAGCTTTCTAAGAGGTATGGAAAGTTTGTTGCCCTGAACAATATTTCCTTTACCTCTCCCTTTGGAGGAGTTATAGGCTTGATTGGACCAAATGGTGCTGGGAAAACATCTCTGCTAAAAATTTTATCGGGATTAATGCCGGCCACGTCGGGCCAAGTTTCAATATGTGGTGTTGATTTAGTTGAAAATCCAATTTTAGCCAGGGGAAAAATTTCTTTCATGCCAGAAATTAACCCGCTGCCAGATCACATGCGCGTCGGGGAATATTTGCGCTTTCGAGCTGCTTTGAAGGGGATCAAAAATATTCGCCTGTGCACGGAAAAAGTCATGCGCAAATGTGATCTATATTACGATGCTCGCTACAAGATAATAAAAAATCTCTCAAAGGGATATCGGCAGCGTGTTGGCATTGCCGATGCCCTACTTGGGGATAACGAGCTGATAATTTTGGACGAACCAACTATCGGCCTGGATCCAAAGCAAATCATTCTAATTAGGCAAACACTACTTGAGCTCCGCGGATCACGCACATTACTGATATCCAGCCATATTCTGTCAGAACTTGAAACAATTTGCAATCACTTTATCATCATAAACGGCGGAGAAATTGTTGCAATAGGCTCTTTGGCAGATATTTACAAGTCCAAATTCGATTCAAATATTATGTATATTGATCTCAGCTCAAAGGGTGTTACTGCAGAGGCTATCAACAATTTTTTAAGTGAAAATCAGCTGACGCGCCTCGGTGCATCGCAAGAGAAAAATTGCGAAAGCTTACGCGTTGAATTTAAGTTCGATGGCTATTGCACGAATAAAATTATAAAATCTGCCGCCGACCACTTTGGTGAAAATTTGCTGAGCATTGGGCGTGAATCCTCCTCTTTGGAGGAAATATTTTTATCAACCACCAGGCGCTATAGGGATTAGATTTTTCGGAGATTTATGCGAAAATTTTATATATTGCTTGGTTACGAGGTGCACAAATTGTTGGTTTCGCCTTCCACTTATTTTGTCACCGCAGTTTTTCTGGCAACATTAGCGTTAATTTATGCGTTTACGCTGCGTGAATTCGTGCTGACCGACCAGGATTTTACGTTTGTACACGCATTTTTGCGCCACTGCTGGGTGCCAGTCTTGATCGGTATTCCCCTACTTACCATGCGAACATTTTCCGAAGATTA
>JAITBR010000057.1 GCA_031283485.1 Puniceicoccales bacterium
TAAGGCCTGTGCCAATTACAAAGTTGTGGCTAGCCTGCCCTACGCCATATCATCGCCGTGGTTCGAATCCCTGCTGGAATGCATACATTTGCCGCAATCAATTTCACTAATAATGCAACTTGACGTAGCCAACAGATTTTTTGCTCCGCACGGAACAAAATTATTCGGTCCAATATCGATTTTTCTGCAATCGGCATATCACAAAATAGCAACACATAAGATTTCCAGAAATTCCTTCTATCCCGTTCCCGGTGTCGACTCCACCATGATATTTCTGATGAAAAAAGCAGAACCATTTCTATTTTCACGGGAAACTAAGCGCAAAATCAGAGCAATTTTCACAAACAGACGCAAGCAGATAGAAAAAGCGTCCCTCAAACATGGCATTAGCGTCGGATCCTGGTTAGATAGAAATAAAATACTACCCAACTTCCGCCCGGAACAAATCTCCGTCGAAGCATGGCAAGATTTTCAAGCTGTTTTCGACTAGAAATAAGCAAAGTTTTGTAAAAGCTAATAAATTGAAAAATCTTTTTGTGGCATTAAATTTTATATAAGTTTCTAAGCATTAAAACGTAGAAAAGTTATTCACACAATATTGTTAATAACTTGTTGATTTCTTATTCTTGATTTCAAGTATGGAACATTAGGCTAACTGGATCAGCGTTAATCTTGGGAAGAATTTTATGAAAAAATTTTAGACTAACGTCTTAGTTTGAAACTTGTTACAAGCAATGTTTGCAATTTGGCAAAGTTAAGTAGTTAGTTGATTTACTTTTTTAACATAATTGAAACTATGCACACATTACCTCTGCAAAAATGTGAACAACTTCTCCCAAAGGATGATAGGAGGAGCGCAAGTTCGTCCATTTGGGAAACGGTGAAAGTTGATTTTTCTAACATTTTTCCATCGGATGTGCACAAAACATGGTTTGAGCCGATAGTCGTTCTGGAGGAGTCGAAGGATGCGATCGTACTCGGCGTCCAAAATGATTTCGCTGTAATTTGGATACAGGAAAACTATTTGGATGTTATCACGAAAAGGCTCAGCACTGCCATTGGGCACCGGATTGATGTGACGCTGCGCATTGCCGGCGATGGAAGTGCCCAAATGCAATCCGTGGGAAAATCAATGCAGCGGCAAAAATATGGGCCAAAGCTGAAGACAAAGGAAATTTGCCAGCTCAATTCCAAGAATACGTTCGAAAATTTTGTCGTCGGTTCCGGTAGCCAGATGGCACACGCCGCTTGCGTTGCCGTTGCGAGTACGCCGGGGCGCGCCTATAATCCGCTCTTTTTGTATGGTGATACGGGATTGGGAAAAACACATTTGATGCAGGCCGTCGCTCACCAAATTCTAAAGCAGGCTTCGCGAACCAACGTCGTATACACATCAACGGAAAAATTTACCAATGAATTTATAAATGCATTGCAGCAGAACAGCTTGCCACGTTTTAGGCAAAAGTACCGCGGCATCGACGTGTTGCTGATTGATGACATTCACTTTTTATCCGGGAAAGAACGCATTCAGGAGGAATTTTTTCACACATTCAACGAATTGTTTGAGGCACAGAAGCAAATTTTACTGTGCAGTGATCGGCCTGCATCGGAGATTGCCAAACTGGAGAACAGACTCGTTTCGCGTTTTCAATGGGGCCTCGTTACCGACATACAGGCGCCGGATTTTGAAACCAGGATGGCGATCTTGGCAAAGAAGGCGACTGCCATGAATCTTCGCCTACCGCAGGATGTGATAGAGTGCCTGGCTAACCGTGTGTCCAGCAATGTACGCAAATTAGAAGGTGCCCTAACGCGCCTGGCAAGCTATTCTTCCCTAACTCACGCACCGATAAACATCGAAGCTGCCGAACATTTATTACACGACCTTTTTCACGAAGAATCGTCGATGCAGGTGTCTGTGGTGCATGTCCAACAAAAGGTCGCAGAATACTATCGGCTTAAGTTGGCCGATATGTTGAGTAAACGTCGTCCGGCAAATATTGCCTTTCCACGGCAGGTGGCGATGTACCTATGCCGAGTTATGACGACGCAATCCCTATCCGATATCGGCAATGAATTTGGCGGGCGCGACCATGGCACAGTTATTTACGCATGCAAGACTGTAGAAAATATGATCGATCAGGATACATCGGTCAAGAGAACGGTGGATTATCTGCAGAAACTCATCGCCGACTCTAGGTAACCAATATGCAATCAACTGACGTAGTTTTCCATCTCCGACTCAATCAACCGCTTGAGTTCGATGCTATATTCCATGGGAAATTCACGGACGAGATCATTGATGAAACCGTTAACGCTTAAGCTGGCAGCATGTTTTTCGCAGATGCCACGCTGCATCATGTAAAAAATTTGTTCTCCATCGATGCGAAAAACGCTAGCTTCGTGCTCAATTTTGTTTTTACCACCAACCGCTTGAATTGTTGGATATGTTGCGGTTTTGCTTTCACCGTTCAGTAGCAATGCATCGCAGCGGGTTTTATTCACGCAACCGGACAATTGTGGTGCCGTCTTGATTAGGCCGCGATAGGTAGCCATTCCATTGCGAATGGATATTGATTTTGACATAACATTGGAATAGGTATTATTTGCCAAATGAATCATCTTTGCACCGGTATCCTGGTGCTGCCCAGTCGAGGCGACAGCAATCGATAGCACTTCTCCACGCGCATGCTCACCGTTCAGAATTATGGCTGGATATTTAACCGTCAGCTGCGAGCCAATGTTGCAATCTATCCAGCGTATATCGGCCCCACTATGTGCTACAGCACGTTTAGTCACAAGATTGTAAACGCTATTTGACCAATTTTGTACAGTTATATACTGAATTTTTGCGCTGGGCAAAGCCACGAGCTCGACCACGGCCGAATGCAGGTTTGGAGTGTCAAAACGTGGAGCGGTACACCCTTCTAAGTACGTCACCTCGGCTCCCTCGTCCACAACGATCAATGTACGCTCAAATTGTCCAAAATTTTCGGAATTTATGCGAAAGTATGCTTGTAGCGGCTGTTCAATCTTTACGCCAGCGGGGACATAAATGAAACTTCCGCCGCTGAAAACTGCACCATTGAGTGCACTGAATTTATTATCGGAGACTGGAACAACCGTAGCAAAAAATTTTCTAAAAATGTGGGAATATTCTTTTAGCCCGACCGTGGAATCGACGAAAATCACACCGCGTTCCAACAGCGCATCTTTCATTCTTGAATAGGCCGCTTCACTGTCAAATTGAGCCTCCACGCCAGCCAAAAATTTGCGCTCATTTTCGGGAACCCCCAGCCGCTCAAACGTTTCCCTAATTTCACTGGGGACATCATCCCAAGTTCGTTGAACTTTCTTGCCGTTGGCGAGATAATACTTAATTTTATCAAAATCTGTATCTATGACATCGCTGTGATTGAACCATTTTGGCAAGTTTTTGGAAAAAAATACGTCCAGCGCTTCGTGACGAAATTCACGTAACCATTGTTCTTCTCCTTTGGTATCGGAAATATAATCAATGGTAGCATGGGTTAGCCCGTAGCCGGCATCATAGGCATAGTCAGTGCTGCAGCTAAAATCGCCAGCGTTTTGGGAATCATAAATTTCTTTATCCATTATTTGCCAACGTTTTGATACCCACTTTCTTCTAAGGAATCGATAAGCTCAAGACCACCGCTACAGGCAATGCGTCCCTTTTCGATGATGTGTACCGCATTGGGAACTATGCATTGCAGCAGCCGCTTATAATGAGTGATGATGAGTGTCGATACACCTTCGCCCTGCAAAGAATTGAAACCTTTGGCAACAATTTTCAAGGCATCAATATCCAATCCGCTATCTATTTCATCGAGCAAAATACATGTAGGCTTCAGCATGAGTATCTGCAGAATTTCCAATTTTTTTTTCTCACCACCAGAAAACCCAACGTTCATGGAACGGGAAGTGAAAGTGCGATCAATTTGCAAGAAATCCATGTATGCATACAAACTTTTGTAAAATTCGGTTGCCGAAAGGTGTTCTTTAGAGCGCGCCTGCACCGCCGCTCGCATGAAATTCGCTACGCTAACACCGGGAATTTCAACCGGGTGTTGGAAAGACAAAAAAACACCCAAACGCGCCCTTGCGTCCGGTGGGAGGCTAACAACCGATTTCCCATTTAATAAAATATCACCGGATTCAACTTTATAGCGCGGATGTCCAACAATTGCATTAGCCAGTGAGCTTTTTCCTGCACCATTCTGCCCCATCAGGGCATGAATTTCGCCGCCAGGAATGAGCAGTGAAAAATTATGCAAAACTATCCTACTATCAACACTTACAGTCAAATTTTTGATGGCTAAAGTACTCATCAATCTTCATTATATGTGCTATTCGGCGTAAGATTGCGAGAATTTTGTGAGCCGGTTGAGGTCTCAATCTTCGTGAATGTGGACCGGCGGCGCTCCAATTACTGACCTCATGAGAGCTTCCGTTTTCTGAGCTATACGATCGCAGATCTGAGTCAGCTTCATCCTTATCCAACGTACGGTTGGGCTATTGTCCGTATAATTTGCCGGCCCATAGGCATCTATCCTGTTATCGGTCAACATCTTGTCATTTTGTGCAAATTCAGCTTCAGAATTTTCGTTGTAGACGGCATAGGCATAGCCACCCTCATGTCGCACTACGGTGAAAGCCGGAATATCGCTCGGACCATCGGCAATGTAAATCATATTTTCCATAATAATTCTTCTGTCAGCACAGCTGATGGCGCTGTTAATGTTGATGCTCGGATCTTTATTGCAACCCTTATTGATTTCAAAAATGCAGCGAGTTTTTTGCGTATTATCAATCATTCTGCCGATTTGTTGAATTTCTCCGCCACTTTTATATTCCACTCCATCCCGTAAAAAATTAGGTGGCAGTGGATCTTCGATGAGTTCACAGGCGTATATGCCATTAACATACTTTGCGATGCTTGAGCCGCGGATAACTTCGGCCAACCCGCTGCTAATTATGTAGTGCTCGAGCGTGATTCTATACCTCTGATTCCTTTCTTCCCCGCCAATAAAATTTTTGATCTTCTCAAAAAATTCCGGTAGACCATCGAAAAACTTGATCTTCGAACCAATTTCAAAGAGCTTCCTATTTGTTAATCCACGCAGCAATCCCGATTTTACATATGTCAACATGTGATTCATTGCTATGCTATCTACGGAAACACTGATGCCATGTTTCGCGTATGCCTCCGGTAATGCATTTACCTCCTGCCAAAATTGCTTCAAATCCACTCCATACTCCTCAAACAAAACCTCTTGCATGTAACAGGGCGTCAGAGTTTTATCAAAATCCCAAATGCACGCGATAACATTATCGTGCCCAATCACTATCCGTTTTCTGCTCATCGTACAAATTTTCTAAAATTCTTTTGAAAATAGGAAAAAATCATTTAAAAACAATCGAAATTTATGAATGATTTGCCAGATATCGCTCCGTTCAAGGCTCGCTACGATGAGCTCGATACTTTGATGTCGGCTTCTGATTTTTATGCCGATCAGCGTAGGGCAACTGCTATTTCACGGGAATATCAAAAGCTGGCCACCCTAATTGAAAAAGTTGAAAAATTTTCCAAGCTCCGTGGAGAAATTGACGACGCAACGCAAATGCTAGCCGATGGAAATACTGACTGTGAGCTTCGTGTACTGGCCAACGAAGAAATAGCAGAAAAAATGACGGCAATTGATTCCATTCGGCATGAAATAATGCTTCTCATGCTGCCTCCAAATAAATCTGACTCCAGAAATACGGTCTTTGAAATACGCGCCGGTACGGGAGGTGAGGAAGCGGCTTTATTCGCCGGTGACCTATTTCGGATGTATTCAAAATTCGCTGAGTCGCGTGGCTGGACGATTGAGCTCATGTCAAGCAGCACATCCGAAACTGGTGGTTTCAAGGAAGTAATATTTTTAATTTCCGGCGAGGATGTGTATAAATTTTTGAAATTTGAAAGTGGCGTCCACCGTGTTCAGCGCGTTCCCATCACGGAAGCAAGCGGACGCATCCACACATCGGCGGCAACGGTCGCCGTCCTTCCTGAAGCCGAAGAAGTCGACATCCAAATTGCTCCAGAAGATTTGGAAATCTCAGTTTGTCGGGCGAGTGGGCCGGGTGGTCAGGGTGTCAATACCACCGATTCCGCCGTTCAAATCTTGCACAAACCATCTGGAATGCAGGTATACTGTGCAGATGAGCGTTCGCAGCAAAAGAACAAGATCAAGGCTCTCAAAGTATTACGGTCCCGTTTACTGCAAAAAAAAGAGGAAGAAGAACGGGCAAAGTACGCTGCAAATCGCAAAGATCAAATCGGCAGCGGTGACCGCTCCGAACGCATACGCACTTACAATTTTCCCCAAAACAGGCTGACTGACCATAGAATTGGGCTTACCCTGCACAACCTTCCGCAAATTATGGAAGGTGAGATTGGTATGCTCATAGATGCTTTGCAGCGAGCAAATTATGAATCGGAAATTGCGGAACTGTTGAATCCTCGCAGCACCTAGTGCACCGTCGCATTCCCATTATTGGCTATAAATTTTTCGCTAATCCTTGCCAAATACCAGCCAAATGCCGCCACAAAGACCAGCGCCGGCATCCAAAGACCGTCAAAGGGGCAGGAAACGCTAATCACTCCATGGCCAATTTTTCGCGAGCAATGCAGCATAAAATTTACGATCGAAATTGGTATAAGCGCCAATTTATTGGCAATTGTACACAGAAAGAACATGTTGAAAATGCCGAAAAAGAGCGAAATTCCACCGAAGAAAATTATTGCGGACGCCAGTGGAATGAGGATAACATTAAGGAATACAGTTAGATAGGAAAATTTTCCAAAAAACTCCACGGACATTGGGATGCTTGTGATGCTGGCAGCAAATGTTATGCCGAAGTTTTCGGCAATGCCCGAATAAATGCGTGCTTTGAACTTTTCCGACAAAGATCGACTGCAAAATTGCACCCTACTTTGACTCAGACTTCTGAGCAATTTACTAGCATTAGTCCCAATGCATACTATGCCGAAAACTATTCCGTATGACAACAGAAAGCTTACGCTGAACACACTTTCTGGAGCACAACAAATATTAACAGCGGCACTGTTGACAAATGATGAAAACGTATTCGACTTCTGCCCTAAAATTCCAGCAGCGTAGTAAAATATAAGCATGGTGTAGGCTCGCATAGAAGCGGGCGTTGGGCCGATGATGCTCAGATAGAGGAATAAAATTCCTATGACCGGCAAAGTGCGAGCGCGGCGCGATAATTTTAGCAAGCGCAGAAAACAATCGAAAAACAGCGAAATCACACCTATGTGAAATCCGCTAATTGCAAAAACGTGGGCCGTACCCGTATCGCAAAAATCTCTTCTTTGGGTACTGGATAGCATATGTTTCGAACCGGTTAGCATGCCAGTAATGATTCCGATATCGCCGCTACCACTGAGCCCACATTCCAAAGCATTAAAAAATTTTCGGCGATATTTTTCACAAATGTGATCGAACCACGATTTTTCACTCAAATATTTTTCAATCTTACCATTTGAAGCGTACAAAAATATGTGATTTTTGCGCAGAAACTTCAAAAATGGCTTTGATTTTTGCTGTCCAATATGCTCAATTTTGGCCGAAATTTGCAGCTTTTGACTGCGCGCAGGAATGATCGTACCGCATTTTAGTATGAAATATATTCTGTGGCCAACAATTTTTTCATACCGCTCCGGTGCTTCCAGAACGCGTGCATAGCCGTAAACGACGTTTTCGAAGGCTTTCTCAGCTACAGTTTCTGGACAAATGGTTAACACCATGTTTTTTCCCCAGCGCAAATCGTCGCAATTTGCAAGTTTATGCGCATTTACGTAGGCTACGCCAACCAGATATAAAAGCGCAAACGAGCAAACATACCACATGCCACGCTGCCACATTGATAGTGTCAAAAATATTAGCACGCATACCGCTAGGCATAGCACTCCCACTTCGCGGGCACACCCCATGTGCATTCCGACTATGAATCCGAATACGGCACACAAAATAATATAACTAGATCGACTCCATGGCACATTACGATTGGGATAGCTTTCTATGTGGCATGATTTTATTTTTGTAAATAAAAATTTCCAATTATTGTTGTTTCATGGGCAGGCGAATTGAAAATGTTTTCATAAAAAATTGTCATAATTTTCTATCATTCAACAAGTTTTCCATATAATACGCTAATGGCGTAGTCGGTAATTTTTACATTCACAAATTGCCCAATCAACGCACTTTCACCATCAAAAATTACCTTATCGCCGCATTTCGTGCGACCACACAGCTTATTTGCGCCACGCTTGGCATGACCAT
>JAITBR010000009.1 GCA_031283485.1 Puniceicoccales bacterium
AAAGTTCCAGCTTGGATCTGCTGCGTGCATTATCCATAGGAATAAGAATTATCTCCGCCATCGTTTGCATCGGTTCATATTTACTTTTGAAATTGCTGGGAATTCCTAATTCAATTGGCATTTGGGGTTCGGTCATGGTTGGACTATTGATGGGATTGCTCATTGGAGAAACAACGGAATATTTTACATCACAGGCCCACAAACCAACGAGAAAAATAGCGGAATATGCAAACACGGGAGCGGCAACGGTCATTATTTCCGGATTAGGCAACGGCATGATATCGACGTTGTTGCCCGTGTTAGCAGTTACCATTGGTATGATTTGTTCGTACCACTTTGCCGCACAAGGCAGTGGGAGCAATACAGCTATGGGACTGTACGGTGTGGCAGTTT
Source organism: Puniceicoccales bacterium (assembly GCA_031283485.1). The sequence continues at coordinate 394 of JAITBR010000009.1, forward strand.
CTGCGGTTGGCATGCTATCGACACTGGGAATAACACTTGCGACTGACGCCTATGGTCCAATAGCGGACAATGCCGGTGGCAATGCGGAAATGAGCAAGCTCGGGGCTGACGTTCGCGTTCGCACGGACGCCTTAGACGCCCTAGGCAACACAACAGCGGCCACCGGTAAGGGGTTCGCGATTGGTTCTGCAGCATTAACAGCGTTGGCACTCATCGCCTCCTACGTTGAAGGGGTGAAATTCGCCCTGATAAACGCCGGTGGCAAGTATATTACTGTCAATGGAGTAGACATAGCCATAAAAAAAGCAACAATGAGTAATATTTTGCAGGCCTATGACGTGAATTTACTCAATCCAAAAGTTCTGATTGGAATGTTTATAGGTTCAATGCTGGCGTTTCTGTTCTGCGGATTGACGATTAATTCCGTTGGCCGTGCTGCCGCTAAAATGGTGACGGAAGTTCGCCGACAGTTTCATGAAATAAAAGGAATAATGACCGGAGAAGCGATGCCAGATTATGCCCGTTGCGTGACGATTGCGACCTCCGCGGCGCAAAGGGAGATGTTACTGCCTGCCATTATTGCCATCGTTTCGCCAATCACCATCGGTCTTATGTTTGGAATTCCCGGTGTGCTTGGGCTCCTGGGTGGGGCACTGTCGAGCGGCTTCGTTTTGGCTATATTTCTGTCAAATGCGGGCGGATCCTGGGACAATGCCAAAAAATACATCGAAGAGGGCGCCTATGGCGGCAAAAAGTCCGATGCGCATAGGGCTACCGTCGTCGGAGATACGGTGGGTGATCCATTCAAGGATACCGCCGGACCAAGTTTAAACATATTGATAAAATTGATGACAATTGTTTCCGTAGTTACGGTAGGAGTGGCGGTTTCGTATAGTTTATTCTAGGGAATGGGGGCACTATTCGATTAAAAGTATTGAGGAACACGATTTTATTCCCATGATATCTTAGATTTTGTCTAAATGTATAGCAAATGTTTAAATAACATGTGCAACGAAGTTTCACTCCTGCGCTGGCGTGAAAGGATGTTACGACTAAATCGTAACCTCACCTTTAGCAGAGAAACCATGGCTAGGGGAAGGATGGTTTGGGCAGCCAATGCCATAAAAAGCGTTAAGCTTCAACCGGATTGGGCGGAAGCGCTAGTAAAGTACAATGGAGAAGATTACAAAGTCGGATTTAATATCAATGATACCGGAGAAATTGAGTCTGATCTCAATTTGAAGGATAAAAAGTTTTGTGCCACAATCTATGCCATATGCCTTGAGATCGATCTGTTGATATCTACGCATATTGCAGTCGATAAAGATGCAAAACTAGAATGTGATGAGTCTTTTTTAGAAAACAAACCAATGGAAGGAAGCAAGTGTCTGTTGGTAAAAATTGCAATTGACGGGCAAAATTTGATTTTGCGCTCGTTTTTAGATAATGACCCACGCAAGCCGATTTTCGTACAAACGAATCGTGGTTTATCGAAAATTTCTGGCGATGAAAAAAAAATCAGCATTTTGCGTCTGTTGTTTAATGCCAAAAAGGCAAATTTTAGATTTTGTCTGGAACATCGCGATTACAGGATAAGCTGTTGGCGGGATGCCCTAGCGTTCTACGCCGATAAGTTACCCGTTTGGCAGAAATATTTCAATGTGGAGCTGGAAAAACCGTGTTCACTGCTGAAACGCGGGATAATTCACGTGTCAACTGCGGCAAAGATCACGGCCATTGGTGATGATAAAATCAAAATAGATTGGTACCTGAATTCAAGTTTTGGAGGGCTCGATGGAGCAAATTTAGACGTTCTACTGCGTGCCAATGGCTGGCCTCATTTCATCGAAAATTTCGGCGTTGCTGTTTTGTCTGAGGACCAGGTTGACACCATTCGTTCGCTGTTACTCTCTCAAATGCTGAGCAACAATATTTTCCCCCGCTACATGCTTCATTTTTTATTCAATCAAAGTGCCATTAGGCTTGATACAGATCTAAAAATCAGCGATTCTTTTACCGAATGCCTACCGGATTTGCAATTACTTTCATGTTTGAAAGAGTATCAAAAAAATGGTGTGAGGTGGATGCGTAGTGTGCTCGATGCCGGTTGCCAATGCTTGCTTGCCGATGAAATGGGCCTTGGCAAAACTCTGCAGGTACTCTCCACGATTTGTTCCGATAAACACGCAAAGCGCAGTTTGGTTGTTTGTCCGGCTAGCGTATTGCCGGTGTGGGAAAGTGAAATTGGCAAATTTTTTCCGGAAAATACGGTTTCAATTTTGCAGAACTTGGAGATACCGAAGGTCGACTTTGTATTGGCAAGCTACAACCAAACCAGGCGGCTGAGTGAGATGTTGGGCAGTGAAAAATTTGACTATCTTGTTCTCGATGAAGCCCAATACATCAAAAATTCTTCCTCAAAGACCGCGCGTGCGTGCTGTGCAATGAATGCAAGGTTTAAAATTGCCATTACGGGTACACCGATTGAAAACGACTTGAATGACGTTTGGAGCATATTCAAATGTCTGATGCCGGGGTTGCTGCCGAAATACAAGGATTTTCAGAAGAAGATTATTCAATCGGAATTTCGGGTAAAGTTAAGAAAACAAATTGCACCATTTATCCTGAGACGAACAAAGGAATCCGTATGTTTGCAGCTTCCGGAATGCAACGAAATAGAGCTTATGTGCCCATTGAATCAATTTCAAGCCAAGGTTTATAGCGATTTTCAGGAGCGGCTTTCGCAGAGTTATAGCAATTACACAGAGCAGGCTTCCTCAAGGGAAAGGATGAACATATTGACATCGATCATGCGCATGCGCCAAACTGCAGATTGTCTGGATATATTGCCAAAGCAGTATCATGTGTCTCACGCGGAAATAAATTCGCCAAAAATAGATGCACTTATGCTAAAATTGGAGGGCATAACTGCTGAAAATAAAAAAGCCGTAATCTTCAGCCAGTTTTTAGGCTTTTTAAGCAAGATTGCATCCGAAATAAAGAGTAAGCTTCCCACCTGTGAAATTTTCAAACTAACGGGAGCAACCAGTAAGCGCAAAGCTGTGGTTGGTGGCTTTCAAAATAGTAAATCCGCTGCCGTTATATTGGTGAGTCTAAAGGCGGGTGGAGTGGGGATTACTTTGCATGCCGCCGAATACGCTTTCCTAATGGAGCCATGGTGGAATCCGGCAGTGGAAAAGCAGGCAATTGCCCGCATACATCGCATTGGGCA